>NZ_QOSA01000059.1:0-60451 GCF_008368795.1 Bacillus sp. BF2-3 | reverse complement strand
GAACAGGGATATGTTGGCTTTATATTTTCAAATTAAATAACCTCATTGGATTTTGACAAGAAAATAATTAATATAGATTTGAATTCTCATTCGTAAAGCATGTTTTAATCTTCTTAATGCTCTTTCATTTTTGTCTCAATGCTTGTTTTCAAATCAGTTGATACTTGATTGAAATACCCCAAAACGATCTCCCTAATATCATCGGATATAACTTTCAAATCACTAGCTAAGTTTTCAGCGAGATGTTCTTTTTCTATTGGCTGTAACTTCGTATAAAATTCACCAGCCTGCGTAAAGTCATCCTGTTTCATTATAGAAGTTCTTTCAAGTTTACCTTCAACGTACCTTCCTTCACCGGTTGTAATTTGATTAGCAGGTGTCCAATCTTGCTGCTGGTTAATCGTTAATTTGCGAAATTCTGGACCAATTCTTCTTCTTTGTGAATCACTGTAAATGTTAGCGCGCCCTTGCAGCATTTTATCATCTGATAGTTCTGCACCATCCAGTAAATTAGAAGGAGAGAATGCGACCTTTTCTACTTGTTCCATAAAATTTTCAGGATTTTTATTTAATACCATTTTCCCGACTGGTATGAGAGGATACGTCTGTTCATCCCATACTTTTGTGTCATCTAAAGGATCATAAGAAAGATGCGCTTCATCTTTCGGATCCATGAGCTGGACGTATAAACCATACTCCACTGGTTTACCATTTTCAATTGCATCATATAAATCTTTCCCGCTATAATCAGGATTTTCGGCAGCTAGTTTAATTGCTTCTTTACTAGTAATGTACTGTACACCTTCAAACGGGTACCAATGATACTTTACATACTTTCGATTACCTTCCGCATTTCTCCATACATATGTATTAACACTATGTCCTGGAATGTGGCGAAGACTTTTGGCCGTACCATTATTAGAGTATAAACGGACAACAAAATGAATAGATTCAGGTGCTTTAGCGACAAAACTCCAAAATCTATTAGGGTCTATTAAGTTATTTTTAGGTGAAGGCAATAATGCTTGAATCGTTTCAGGGAAACGCATTGGATCACGGACAGAAAAAACAGGAATGTGATTACATAAAAGGTCAAAAATGCCTTCTTTTGAATAAAATTTTGTGGAAAAACCGCGTACATTTCTAGCAGTATCCGGTGTTCCTTTCGTACTAACAGCTAACGAAAATCGAACCATAACAGGAACTTTCTCATTAGAATTTTGTAAAAAACTTAATTTAGTATGTTCAGACATCGAATATATCGTTTGAAAATAACCGAACGCACCAAATCCTTTTACATGAACAGGTCTTTCTAAAATTTTTTCATGAATAAATTGTTGTAATGACTCATGCAGTACACTATCTTGCTCTAGTACAGGTCCACGTGAACCAACTGTTTGAGAGTGAAATTTAGCTGGTTCAGTAAGTTCTCGATGTTTATTAAAGTCTTCTTCTAATAATTCTTTCCTATGTTTATCATATTTTTCATTCATCGATATAGCCTCCAAATTTTTTCGTCGATTGTTACTAAATATGATTTTATAGTCTCGATTATGTATGACATACAAAGTTCAAAGCAGTAACATACCGCTAGATGAAAAAAACACATATGTAGTGGACCTGTTGAAATAGAAGAAATTATGGAAAAATGAATATCGGGAAGAGAAAGCACACGTTTTAATAAAAAATGTGGAAGAAAACCACTATTAAAATTTCAATCTTAAAACTTAATTTATAAACGATTATATAGAGAATAAACGTTAAAAAAGGAAAAATAACTAGGAGGAATTTAACATGTCGGATTGGTTTCAATTAGATAAAGAATATATGATGTCTACATATTGTCGGACAGAGGTTGCAATGGAAAGAGGAGAAGGATGTAAACTATATGATGTAGATGGTAAAGAGTATTTAGATTTATTTTCTGGCGTAGGAGTAAATGTACTAGGATACAATCATCCTAAAATTGTACAAACGACAATGGAGCAAGTTGTGAAATCGTTGCATTTACCGTTTCATTTCTTAAACCCAGTTGCAATTGAGTATGCAAAGAAATTAGTAGAGTGTACTTTAAAAAGCGGAAAAGTCTTTTTTACAAACTCTGGTACGGAAGCGACAGAAACGACATTAAAATTAATTGATAAATATAGATCTATTGCGAATGAAGAGCGTGACGGAGTAGTTGTGTTAAAAGATAGTTTTCACGGGAGGACGTTAGGGGCACTACATTTTACGAGACAAGAAAAGGTATATCAAAATTTCCCTAAAACATCTATTCCTGTATACGAAGTAGAGCGTGAGAATATAGACCAATTAGAGGAGACCATTATTAAAGAAAAACCAATTGCGATTATGCTAGAGCCTGTTTTAGGCAGTGGGGGAATTTATCCTTTATCAAGTAAATATTTGCATGGTGTTCAAAATTTATGTGAAAAATATAATGTACTTCTTGTCGTTGATGAAGTTCAAAGTGGTATGGGTCGAACGGGAAAACTATTTGCTTATCAAAATTTTAATATCACACCGGACATTATTCAAATTGGTAAAGGAGCAGGAGGTGGGATACCGCTAGGAGGGATTATTGTAGGTGAAAAGTTATGTGATGTATTTTCACCAGGAGATCACGGGACAACGTTTGCTCATTCATCAATGGGAACAGCTTTAGGTTTAACGGTATTAAATACATTACTTGATGATGGGTTAATGCAAGAAGCTTATGAAACGTCACTATATTTGAATGACAAACTGCAAGACATTCAGAAAGAAAATTCTTATTATATACAGGAAGTGCGTCATGCTGGCATGATGTTTGGAATTAGTCTGAATGATACGAATGAAAATGTGAAGAAATTACAGGTTGAGCTAATGAATAAAGGAATGTTAGTCGATGTAACAAAAGGGAATATTATTCGATTACTTCCGCCGTATATTATTACGAAAGAGGAAATTGACGCATTTATGAATCAGTTTATTATTTGTTTAGATAAAGTTGCTGCTGTAGTAAGTGCTTAAAAATTAAAGCTATATTTTATATAAAGTGCACTCTAATTGTTGGGGATAGTTTACAATTGGGGTGCATTTTTTATAGTTGAATTTTGTAAAATACAGTCGTTTGTATATGATAACGGAAAAATAGAAGGAATTTCGTTATATTTGAGTGGTGAAGAAAAGGGAAAGTAAGTATAAAGATAGTAGATAAAGCGGGTGGTTTAAATAACTAATGATAGAACGTTTTGAAAATAATAGCATACGAATATATAAATAATAAGAATGAGGTGATATATTGGAAAATAATGATATTCAATTTACTTCTTTACAAATGAGAACGGATAAATATGGTTGGGCTAGTATTCAATATACAAATAAAAAGCAGGCTATCTTATATACTCAAAATAGAGGAGTAGAATGGGATGTTGTCAATCCTCTTAATTCAATTGTATTATTTGGGTATCCAATAAACGCTCGAAGCTCTTGGGCATATGGTTTAACAAAAAAGAATGACGATTTATTGCCAGCTATATTTTATACAGTTAATAGAGGAGAAAGGTGGAGTGAGTTTATTTTACCGGTTGAAGAAGATTGGGAGAAATCGACTGATGTTCAAGTACAATTGCATGCTACGAATATGGATAGTATATGGATTGTATTATCTAGAAAGCTTGCATCAAATAAATTTGAACATAATTTATACTATTTGAAAACGAAAGGGAAAGTTTGGAAAGTAATAAAAAATATAAGTATTAGTGATAGTATTTCAGGGATAACATTTATAAACGATCTAATTGGGTTTATTTCATTACAAAAACATTATGAAACATCAACGGTATTTAAAACAATAAATGGTGGGGAAAGTTGGCATCCTATAAAAGATATTCCAAGTCTTGAAGGAATTAATAATGGGACTGCTATGGCTTATAAAGCAATCTATAAAAATAACTTATTAGTAATACCAACTAAAAAGAATGATGATGTATTTTTAATGAATTACTCATTTGATAAGGGGAATTCGTGGCATATTTCAAATAAAACAATAAATACTAGTAAAGTGGCTGTTTCGTTTTTAAGTTCCTATTATGGCTGGGTTATAAATAGTGAAAATGGAAGTGTGTATCAAATAATAAAAAAAGGAGCAAAATGGATTAAAGTATCAAGTAATCCATTGTTAAAAAATGTATTTTGTTTGCATTTTTTTAATCGGCGTAAAGGTTGGGCGTGTAATAAAAAAGAAATATTTACTACAAAAGATCGCGGTATAACATGGAAAAAGGTAGTATATAAAATTAATAATATTGATAAATTTATTTAAAAAAGTCCTAAAGAAATTAGGACTTTTTTTGTTTTTTATGGTGAGAGTTGTAACAAACAATGATAAGAGAAAGGAGGTAAGTGCAGAATTATATTTTTAAAAATAGACGTTTGTTTTCACACAGTATAATTCACTTTTGAATATGTTAATAAAGTAGCAAATTCATAGGAAATGGTAATACTTAATATTTTATGTCACATGATGTGTAAAGGGGGCGTGTAATGAAATCGTTAACGGTTATTATTTTGTACAGTGAAAGAGAGCAAATATTAGAAGAGTCAATTCAATCTATATGGAAGCTAAATCCTCTTGAAATTATAATTTTAGTTCCTAACGATAGAAGTAATTTGTATGAAATAGCAAAGAAACATAAATGTCATATTGTTTTTATGGACAAATATAATAAGCATTATGATGGATATGGAGCTTGTATAAAGGCAGCAAAAGGAGAAGTTTTATTATTTTTAGATGGCAATTTTTCGTTATCCACAAATGAAATGCAGAGATTTATTGAGCCAATTGTTACAAATCAAGCCGATGTAGTTTTAAATAAAATAGATAAATTGATAGAAATAGGTAAATGTCCAAATATGGATATTGTATGGAGAAAAATGTTAAATGAAATTTTAAGTCGACCAGATTTAAAAAGCAATTCAATACTTTCGTTACCATATGCGCTTACGAAGGAAGTAGTGGAAAATATCGGCTTTAATTATATGGAAGATATCGTTCTATCTCATATGAAGATTGTGAATCAAGGGTGGCGGATTAACGATCAATATGCAATCAATACGTTATCTAAAGATGAGACTATAGAGGAAGGAGGATATTTAATAAAAAAAGAGTTATCCAAAAATGAAAAAGAGAAAGTAGAAAGATATTTACGCGGTATAGCTAAATGGATAGAGAAAAAAGGAAGAAGAGTAGGGTTTACTGATGCAGGAAAAAGAAGAGATATTGTTCAAAAACTAGGTGAATGTAAGCGATACCCTTCCTATCATCAAGGGTGGGGAATGCATTCTTCAATTTATGATGGGAAGCAACTTTCTGTCATTATACCAGTACAAAATGAAGAAGAGACTATAGAACAAGTAATACTTGAGGCGAGAAAAATAGAACCACTAGAAATCATCGTCGTTGTAAATGGTTCGACAGATCAAACGGCTAATATTGCTAAAAGACTTGGTGTTACTATTATTGAATATAACGAACGACTTGGTCATAATGTTGGACGTGCTATTGGAGCGCTTGAAGCTACAGGAGATATTCTTTTATTTATTGATGGTGATTTTAGTGTTTCAGGAAGTAATTTGCATCATTTTACAAAAGCAGTTTCAGCTGGTGTAGACATAGCATTAAATGATTTGAATCCGATGTTACACCCTCCGTTTTATGTTGTAGACGTCGTAAAATATATGCTTAATTTAGCATATAATCGTCCAGAATTAAGCAATGGCTCATTAGTAGCAATTCCACATGCTATGAGTAGATCATGTTTAGATGCAATAGGCTGGGAAAGCTTACTATGCCCTAGTCTTGCACAAGTAAAAGCAATATTACAAGGGTATAGAGTAGAATGTGTACATTACGTTGATGTTGTAAAACCGAATAGAATTCGTTTAATGGAGAATGTAAGTCACAATGGGCATCCTCCGGCAGTATTAAGAATCATTGGTGATCACGTTGAAGCTCTCTCTTACTTGATAGAACAACTTGAAATGGATGGAAAGGGTGATTAAACTGTTAGACCAGTATAAAATAATTAACATTTCATATGAACAATTATGGCAAATGGATTTTCAAATTACAGAACCATTTATACTCAAGGTTGATTGGGATAAAGTAACGTATGAATTTTTAATTCGTATTAAGCCCGATGCTTCTAACACTATTGTTTTTGGATCCGGAGCAGGTGGGTTTCAAGAACAGCCAATTGGTCCACCTATTTTTCATCGACATTCTTGGATGGATGAATTTGAAGATACTGTTATATATTATAATGACCCTACGTTATATCTTGGAAAATTATCTTTAGGTTGGGGACAGGGAGAGTTAAATAGATTTTATTTACAAGATATAGCAAATATTTTAGAAATAGTATTTGTAAAGTTAAAAGTTGATTCGAAAAATGTGTTGTTTTATGGCAGTTCTGGGGGAGGATTTATGTCTTTAATTTTAGCTGGATTCGTTAAGGGCTCCACAGCTTTCATTAATAATCCTCAAACAAATTTATTAAAATGGATACCTGTACCAATAAATCTAGTTTTCGATTTGTCTTATCCAAATTTATCAAGAGAAGAAGTTGAAGAGAAATTTGGTGAAAGAATTAATGTTGTGAAATTTTTTAATCACATTAAATATGTACCGAATATTTATTTTTTGCAAAATTTCGCGTGTGAATTTGATGTGCAAAATCATTTGCTACCATTTATTTCCGAATTAGAGCAACTTGATAAAGACACGGAAGTAAATCAAATTATAATTGACTTATATTTTGATAAAAAAGCAGGGCATGCAGCTGTAGGGAAGAGTGAAACAATTGAATATATAAAAAAAGTAAAACCTAATCAGACTGTAAAAGAAGAACAAAAAGAAGTGGACCTATCAGTTGTTATAGTTTTAGGAGAAGAAAAATCAAAATTGAATCAAATTTTAAATAAAGTGCAGCATATAAAACCACTAGAAATTATTATTGTAGCTGATGATAGAATGAGTGCGATACAATCTATACCAACATTTGTTGAAAGTAACGTTGTTGTGATTGAGGAGAAAAGTAAATGGAAAGCACCAGTTCATGGGGCAAAAGTCGCCAATGGTGATGTAGTCTTATTTTTAAATGGAGAAGATGTTATTTTTTCGGTAGAATTAGAACGATTTATAGAACCGCTACTAAAAAAGGAACAGGATGTAATTTTAAATAATATAGACTCGGTTTGTTTTGAAAAGATGAGAGTAGAATGGCCAAGCATTGCTATGGTGTATAGAAAAATAGTAAACGATGTATTGGGGCGTATGGATTTAAAATATGATTCGATGTTATCTATGCCATATGCTATTACTAAAAAAGCAATTGAAGACATTGGATATGATATCTTGCAGAACCCTATTCTGTCCCAAGTAACTCTTATTGAGAAAGGGTGGCGACTACAATCCTCGTCAGCCATCACTAACACCTCCTTGAATAATATGCCTGCAAACAAAACCTCTTTCTATAAAAATGGATTAACTAAATTAGAAGTATATGAGATTAAAGAAAATATAAAAGCTTTGGAGAGTTGGTTACAACGAAAAGATGATAGAGGTAATTATACAGATGGAGGAAGAAAAAGAGAAATTATAGAGCAGTTAAAAAAACAAAAGAATTATTCACGTTTCCATAAAGGATGGGGAATGAATTCCTCTATTTATAATGGAAAACAGTTATCAATTATTATACCAGCACAAAATGAAGAATCAACGATTAAAGAAGTTATTCTTGAGGCAAGAAAAATTGAACCGAAAGAAATAATTGTTGTCATTAATGGGTCAACAGATCAAACAGAAGCAATTGCTAAGCAATCAGGGGCAACAGTAATTGTTTATAAAGAAAGATTAGGGCATGATGTAGGACGGGCAATTGGTGCACAAGAAGCGACAGGAGATATACTTCTCTTTATTGATGCTGATTTTGCTATTCCAGCAAAAGATCTTCATCCGTTAACACAAGCTGTTGCGGATGGTGTTGATATGGTTTTAAATGATTTAAATTTAAATCTTAGATTTCCTCTATATATTGTAAGTTTATATAAATATATGTTGAATATTGCTTGTAACCGTAAAGATTTAGGGGTAGGATCTACAATTGCTGTTCCCCATGCTATTAGTAGAAAATGTTTAGAGGGAATTGGCTGGGACACTCTTCACACAGCGTGTGTTGCACAAGTAAAGGCAATATTAGAAGGGTATAAAGTCGAATGTGTCCATTTTGTAGATGTAATGAAACCAAATCGTATTCGGCCACAAGAGCATTTTGCGACGATAGGACATCCACCAGCTGTATTGAGAATTACTGGGGATCATTTAGAAGGACTTTCATATTTATTGAAGAATAAGGATTTTAAAGATTTATTTTAAAAGGTAAATTTGTCTATTGAATGAGTAACTTAAACATTTCATTTATGCAACTTGACGATATTTAGTATTGCAATGAAACTAAAATCAAAAATTTTTATTATTTTTAGCTCAGGTACAAGTGAAGAGCATGTTTCACTGACTGATAGTAAATGAACAAGTAACTAAAAGGTAAAGGCTTCTTTATATATATGAAGAAGCTTTTATCTTTTTTATTTTAAGTATGGAAGGTAAAGAGTAAATAAAGTTGTAACGGTATTTTTATTTTTGGATAAATTGATATTAGATATAAGAAAGGAGGGAATATCTTGTCTTGCATCAATAAAAGTTGTTTTCATATTTCTTTAGAAACTAAAGTCAATCCAAATGGTGGGGCAGAAATATTCGTAAGGTGCAATGATGAATGTTTATCTAATTTTAATGTAATACCGTTTATTGCATGTGTTTCTATTTCAGTAAAGGATGATTTGAGTTTTTTAGTTGATTTAGATAGTTTAATAAAACGTTAATTTTCTATGCAGTTAATAATAAAATAACATCTAATTTATAAGACTTAGTAAGAGAGTCGTGTCCGAATTTAATTAACTGCATATATTGTTAAAAGAAAGGAGGGAGAGTTATGGCATGTACTACGAATAATGTTTGTTTAGATGTGTGTCTTAAAATTACAATTACCCCTGGTAGTGGAATTGATGCAGTAGTCGATTGTGGAGGCACATGTGGGACAAGTCCTACTATTGTAATTAGTCCTAGTGGATCAATTGTTATTACTTTACCATTAGTTGCATGTTTCTCAATTGCACTAAAAGATGATTTAAGTGTTGACTCTTCATTAACAAGCCTCTATTTTCAAACTTCTTAAGAAAGATACAGAAATGAAAAGCCTGCCTGCTACTTTTCTTTTGATCTAATGTAAAAATAAAAAAGATGGTTACAACCATCTTTTTTATTTTGCTATATATTTAAAATGAATTCATATATTATTTGGTGGTAAGAATATACAATTAAAAGCATTCAGTGTTTCTTTTTTGTTCGATGAGGTAAGAAATTGCTTCTATATGATCACCAATGATTTGTTGCGTTGCTAATGAAAGGTAGCCTTCCTGCGAGAAGTGTTTTTCTGGTCGAACTCGATTTATCTTGTCAACGTCGATAGAATGAACATTTTGTACATGCAATCCTGCTAAAATTGTTTTAACTTGACTTAAGGTTGGTGAAAGAAGAGAATCAAACCCAATTGTATCAATGCATTTTCGACTAAAAGCATGAGGGACAGCAGTTGTGGAGCCCATACCTAAATCTTTTCGATTACATGCTAAATTAACAACATGCTTACATGCAGTTACGATAGTATAAGGAACACGATACATGTAGTAGTGCTCTAATTTATTTAAAGCTAAATCGGTTCCATTTTGAACAGATTGTATAAATGGTAATAAATCAGAACTAGGAATTAAGAAATCACCATCAATAAATAATAATATATCACCTTTTGCAAAATATGCACCAACGGCACGTCCGGTATCAATGCCGAGTGCTTCTTTGTAAGTAATAACTGTTGCACCGCAATTCTTCGCCAATTCCTCTGTTTTATCTGTTGATCCATTAACAATAATGATGATTTCTAAAGGTTTTAATTTCTGCACCTCAAAAATGATAGATTCTATCGTTTTTTCTTCATTTTGAACAGGGATAATGATGGATAATTGTTTATTTCCATAAGTATTTGAATAAAACTCTTTACCTGTAATTATTTTGGATATAGCTCTTTGTTCGCCGTTTTGAAGTTCTAAAATAATATCCCGCCTTCGATTATTATCAGTATAGTTTCCTCTTGAATTTTGTAATATATTTACCCAATTTTCAATTGCTTCTAGGTGATAACGAATGAGTTGTTTTGAGGGGAAGGAGGGAATTTGCGGTATAGAAATTTTAAAATGATTGCTAATGCGAAATTTATTTTTAATAATTTTCATTTGTGCCAATATCGGATTTAATAAACTTTCTGGAGTAATTGCATCAAGAATCTCTTTTGTTATTGCATAGGGAGGAAATAATAGTGAGTTAACATGTAAATCTGGACGATGAAAAAAATGATTCGTAACTTGCTGCCAAATCATTTCTATAGTTGGCTTTTGCTTTTGATAAAAAAAGTCATTTAAATTGTTTAATACTATGTCAGCTGATTCGTCTAGTAATGGTTGAAGAAATTGTGTAAGTAAGGAAGATTGGATAATGTAATTTGCATCTAAAAATAAGAGGTACTTACCCTTTGCTTTTTTTGCACCAATTACATAACAATTATTTGATTCTGTCGGTTCTTCTAGTGTGATAATTTTACAATTGTAAGATTGTGCAATATCAATGGAATCATCGATACATCCGTTAATAGTAAGGATAATTTCTAAAGGCTGTAGTTGTTCACAGGCTTTCAAAATTTCAGGTAAAACTTTTATGTTATGCTGTATACGAATAATAATAGAAATCGGATTTTTACACATAAGTAGTCTCCTTTTGAATCAGAGGTAGTTATTAATAAGGTTAGATAAAATAGGAGATATATATTTTATTATATACGTAACGACTATTTAGTTTTATCAGACTTAGAATTTTCATTACTTGAATTGGAACCTTTATTTATTCCAGACGCGAGTAAATTATTGAGAACGCTCAGGTCTAATTGCATAGGGATTGAGTTTTTGGATGTAGTTTTCTCATTTTCTTTTTTTGTAGTTAATATAGTCTTTATATTTTTTATTTCTTTATATTGTTTTAAGGTAATGAAAAATCCAGAAATAATGAAGAGAAAAGAAACAGTAGCAAGTAAAAGCATTATTTCCAACATAAAATAGCCTCCTTTAAATCTATAATAATACTATAGTTGAATGTAATAAGACAAAATTCGAGCTAATGAGTTCACTTTTTAAATATATGCAAATCTTTAGTAAAAGTTACTAATTTCTAGGTTAAAGGAAGCAATTACAGAAACGTATAGATATAAATAAATTAAAATTTCATTTGTAGTGTAAAGGTATGTGTTATATAAGCTGAACGTCATTCTATAACAAGTTAAACAGGGTTTAATTTTATATAAAAAGAGCATTTAATTGGACAAATAATTAATTATGTGAAATAATAATAACAGATAAGGAGACGTTGCTTTTCCTTAAGTGCTTCGAATTAATTTTATTCAATAAGAGAAGGTGTGCTTAAAGAAGTTAAATTAAATAAGGAGCTGTTTTATTATATGCAACAAAATAATGATTTAAATTTTGAACCTCAAGACGTTAATATTGTTAATCCTAAACAAGCCAGGAAAGCAGTAATTGCTACTGGTATAGGGAACGCAATGGAGTGGTTTGACTTCGGATTATACGCGTATTTAGCGGTAATTTTAAGTCAATTATTCTTCTCTGGTGTTGATAATAGTGGATTGCAACTTGTACTTACATTCGGTACATTTGCAGCAGCCTTTCTCGTTCGACCAATCGGAGGTGTATTCTTTGGTAGAATAGGAGATAAGTACGGCCGAAAAATCGTGTTAAGTACTACTATTATTTTAATGGCACTTTCTACATTATTCATCGCATTACTACCAACCTATGAACAAATTGGTGTATGGGCACCAATACTACTTTTAGTTGCCCGAATGATTCAAGGCTTCTCTACAGGCGGCGAATATTCAGGAGCAATGGTTTATATCGCAGAATCTTCTCCAGATAAAAAGCGTGGTATACTCGGTAGTGGTCTTGAAATTGGAACACTCTCAGGTTACATTGCTGCATCGGTAATTGTTACCATTTTGACGTTATTGTTAACAGATGAGCAAATGCTCAGCTGGGGATGGCGTATTCCGTTCTTAATAGCTGCACCAATTGGTTTGGTCGGTTTATACTTACGCCGTCATCTAGATGAATCTCCAATCTTTGAAGAGATGGAAAAAGCACAAGAGGAATCTGAAGACAATGAACAATTTTCATTCATGGATATTATTAAATATCACAAAAAAGACTTCTTATTAAGCACAGTAATTGTCGCCTTCTTTAATATTACAAATTATATGATTCTTTCGTATATTCCTTCTTATCTAACTCAAGTACTTAAAGTCGAAGAAACAACAGGCTTATTAATTATTTCTATTACGATGGCACTTATGATTCCACTAGCACTATATTTCGGTAAATTAAGTGATAAAATTGGTAATAAACGCGTTGTGCAAATTGGTTTACTTGGTTTAACTGTATTTGCAATTCCAGCATTTTTACTAATAGGTAACGGACATATTGCAGCTATATTTGCAGGTATTTTCGTACTAGGTTTCTTCTTAAGTGTATATGAAGGAACATTACCTTCATTATTACCATCACTCTTTTTCACTGATGTACGTTATCGAGCACTTTCGATCTCATTTAATATTTCTGTATCGATATTCGGTGGAACAACACCGCTTGTATGTTCATACTTAGTTCATGCAACTGGTAACCCGCTCGCACCGGCATTTTATTTAGCAGGTGTAAGTATTATTGGATTAGTTGTATTTAGTGTACTATTCGTTACAACTTCAGGGCGTGCGCTAAAAGGTTCATATCCTACAGTAGAAACGAAAAAAGAAGCACACCAAATCGCTAAAGAAGACCCTGAAGAAACACTTTGGTGGCATGAAGAGTCATTAGAAATTGAAGCAGGGAAGAATGCTTCCATTTAAAAAGCAACGTAGAAGTACAAAAAGACTCCTATGAATATAGGAGTCTTTTTGTTACGTTATTTCTTTCATTTCTTCAAACTTTTTTGATATGCATAAAGCTTATGAATCTCTTCCTTAAATTCATGTAGAAGTACAGTGTTTGCACTATTTGAATAACGCACCGTATTATAAGTATCTATAATAATATCACTTTGAATATTTACATCTTCTTCATCGTTTATTCTTTCTAGCCAAGCCTCAACAGTTTCTCCCCGTTTTCTATTTAAAGGAGGGGTTAACTTACTCTCTAGCTTAAAAATTTCCTTCCGAATTTCGTTATGTGGCGGTTTATTTCGTTTAAAACGATTTTGGCTCATTCCTTCTTTATCAGTAATGATAGTAGATTCGAAGGCGGGCATATTTGGTAAACTTAAATGTTTTCGTTTTTTTACTATTTTCCAAACGACGTAAATAGCGATAGCTGTACAGACTATTATTGTAGTGCTATTTATGAGTATTGGATCAAAATCAGGAATTTTTTTTCCGTCTTCAATTTTTGGTTTTAAGAGATGTCCTTTATTTGCCCAAACATCTTCAGTATCTTTTAATTCCGCTGCTTTAATTAATGGCATTAAAGCATAGCCGAAGCCTAATGCGACTACTTCCGTTATAAAACCAAAAATAAGTCGAATGAAAGGAAATACTTGAACAATTAATATACTCATTAAGCCAATCGTAATGATAGAAGAAAA
This sequence comes from Bacillus sp. BF2-3, assembly GCF_008368795.1. NCBI lineage: Bacteria > Bacillati > Bacillota > Bacilli > Caryophanales > Bacillaceae > Bacillus > Bacillus sp. BF2-3. The sequence continues at coordinate 46,599 of NZ_QOSA01000059.1, read as the reverse complement.
ACGTAATAGTTGTTGTTTGCGATTTGCCCCGGTTAACCAAAATGTAATCATAAGATGCAAGGCTAACATTAATAGTTTCCACAGCGGTGGAAAGGGTGCATAAAATATAGCTGAAACGACAAACCATACAATACCACCTAAAGATTTTTGAACTGGATATCCAGGTCCGACCACATGTACGATAAAGAAAAATAGTGGTAATATGATTGTGCCAAATAGAGAAAAAGGTAAAAATAAAGAGAAAAGAACGATTTGAAGAACTAAAAGTATTACAAATCCTGTTGTTTTTTTCTGCATAAATTTATGAATAAGAAATACTCCAATATAGCCTGTTGTTAAAAATATTGCAATACTAATTAGTTCATCTCTTTCTGTTAATAATGAAAGCAGAAGGAGCAGAATGAAATCATGAATGTGATATAGCCAAGTTTTCAACTGGTTCCACCATCCCTTCACTAGTAATGAGAAACGTTGGCTGCGAGAGAAGAGGGAGTTCATTTCTTTGTAAACCAATGTATATCATTGTAGACGATCGTTCTCTTTTTCTCTTTACATAATGAAGGAATCCTTGTTTCGGAAGTAACGTACTATCATCTGAAATACGGGCTAATTCTTCTAAAGCTTTTGCATATTGTGTTTGTCCTTCATTTAACGGTACATGTAATGCACCGCCTTCTGCTAATACACTAATAAACAATTCAAACGGAATGTGGTGCTTCGTTGCATACTGGAAAATGTATGTTCCATATGAAATAAGTTCTTCTACATTATCTTTCCAACCAAATCCACGATCGGCAGCTAAAGAAAGACAAATCGTCCAACTATAATTTTTTACAGGTTCATATTGCTTCGCCTGTAATTGTTGCATTTTAGCAGATGCCTTCCAATGAATAGAGCGGAAAGACTCACGCTCATATCGCTTTACACCGATAATAGATGTTTCATCATTGTAAAAAGAAAAATTCGTTCGATAAGATCCATTCAAAAGTTGCTGAAGTTCTTGCAAACCTGCTACTTCTTTAGGAGAAGGATACACAATAATTTCAGTCCTTAATTTATCAAAAACAGGTAAATGTACAGTTAATAGATGAAATGGATCTTTTAATACACATTCAAATTGTTCAATTTGAAACACACCACGCTTCGTGGCGGTTAATGTTAACCCCCATTTTTGTGCCGAATGTGCAGGTTGTGAAAATGGGAAAGAGAATAACGTTTTTGATATTTGTTCAATGCCTTGCTCTTTATGCGGTATAAGGGACGAATTTAAATGAAAGTAACAAACACCATTAACGATTGGTATGCTGGCTCCATTTTTTAAATGAATAAAAAACTGTCCAGATTCCTCAGGAAAAATCCGTGTAGTTTGTTTCTCATTTATGATTTGAAACTTCTTCTCTATGAAAGCGACATATTTATAAATAAAAATCGCAAATAAATAATAGAAGAAAAAGAGAAACATAAGCATTCGTTGCGGGAAAAAGAATGTGAAAAGTAATGCGATTGGAACGGTTAGTTGAATAATATGGAGTTGAAAAAATAAAGGCACAGTTACAACACGCTGTCCATTCATGCTTGTTCAATCTCCACAGGTACGTCAACTTCTTTTAAAATACTTTGCATAATATCATTCTTTGTCGTACGCAGGGCACCTTCCATTGATAAGACGATACGGTGATTCCAAACAGAAGGAACTAACAATTGTATATCTTCTGGTGTGCAATATTCTCTCCCGTGTAAAAAGGCTAAAGCTTGAACAGCACGTACTAAAGCTAATGTGGCACGTGGGCTTACACCGTTAGCGATATAATCATGATTTCTTGTAGCATGAGCAAGTTTAATAATGTAATGTTCTAACGGTTCCGAAACAAATATTTCTTTTACTCGTTTTTGAGCTTCTAAAATATCTTCTAATGAGATGACAGATGTGACACTTTCTAATGGTAAATCGTTCCGAAAACGTCGCATCATTTGTAACTCATCTTTAGGAGTTGGATGACCGATTGAAATCGTCATTAAAAAGCGATCAAGCTGTGCATCTGGAAGAGGGAAAGTCCCTTGTGATTCAATTGGGTTTTGCGTCGCAATAACAAAGAACGGTTTCGGAAGAGGAGTTGACTGCTTCTCCAGCGTCACTTGTCGTTCTTCCATCGCTTCTAACAAACTCGACTGCGTTCTCGGCATTGCACGGTTAATTTCATCTGCTAGCAAAATGTTTGTCATAACTGGTCCAATTCTTAATTCGAATTCGCTTGTTTTTGGGTTGAAGTATTCAATACCTGTTACATCACTTGGAAGTACATCAGGGGTAAATTGAACGCGAGAAAAACTACCACCAATACTTTTTGAAATGGTTTTCGCCAGTAACGTTTTCCCAGTACCAGGCACGTCTTCGAGTAGTACATGTCCATCAGCAAGAAGTGAAACGAGCAGTAGATCAATAACATTTTCTTTACCAACAAACACAGATCCGATGTTTTCTTTCAATTTATTTATCATATGTACCATTCCTTTCATTATAAAAGAGCTAATATTTCTATATTTTAACAAATTATTCAGAAAATTGGTATGATTTTTTAATTCAAAGAAATGGATATTTAATTATTAAATTACTCTTGCATATTTTGGAATATAATTATACAATATCGATATACGATGTATCGTGAGTCGATATATCATATATCGATGTATCGGAGGTAGTTATAATGAATGCGAAGGCGCAAAAATATATTCCGTTAACTGAGGCGACATATTACATATTATTGTCACTCGTGAAGCCGTTGCATGGCTACGGAATTATGCAAATGGTAGAAGAGATGACAAATGGGGAAGTAAAGCTCGGCCCTGGTACTTTATATGGAAATACGACGAAATTACTAAAAGAGAAGTTAATTGTTGAAGTTGCCTCTACAGACAGAAAGAAGTGCTATGAGTTAACGCCGTTTGGGAGAGAAGTGTTAGAGCTCGAGTATAACAGATTGCAGAGATCTGTAAGGAATGGAAATAGTATATTAGGGGAGTGAATGAGCGATGGAGACAAAGAAGATATTCAAACCTTTTGCGATATGGAGCTTGGAAAAAGAAGAAGCTTTTTTAAGAAAAATGCATCAAAAGGGATGGGCTTTACAAAAGTATAATGTAATGTATACGTTTAAGAAAACTGAACCAAAAGATGTAGTATATAAAGCGGATTTTAGACTGGATTATAAAGATTCAAAAGAAAAACAAAAAGAATATATTGAAATATATGAAATGTGTGGATGGAAACATGTAACGAGTTTTGCGAAGTGGAATTATTTTTGTAAAGAAGTAGACGAGGAAAATGAGTTACCTGATATTTATTCAGACAAAGAAACGAAGATACAAAAATTTGTTGAATTGATACAGTTCGTTGCAATTATGTTTGTAATGTTAATTCCAGTGTTTTACTTATGTTTTCTTGGAGTATCAGAATCAGGATTATATAAAGGTATGGTTGGGTTTTTAGTTTGTATATATTTATATGCGTTTATTAATTTATTTAGGAAGATTAAAAAGTTAAAAAATGAAATATTGTAACAAAGATTGGGTTTATTAAAGAAGATGGTTGTATATTGAATGGAAATCATCTTCTTTAATTTCTATATATCCTTGTTTTGTTGGATATTTTTTATATAATAAAATATTGTATATTTAAGGAATAGAACTAACAGTTACAAAGATGATACCAGTAACAATACCTAAAAAAATCATAAATGAAGAAGTAATTAATAATAACGAACTAGCAATGAATATCACTTTATTAGATTTTTGTTTTTTATAAAGGAAATAAAGTAAAAGACCACAAATAGTAGAAAGTATCCATATAGCTAAACCGTAAGAACTCGAGATTTTCTTCCAATCGGAAATCCAAAAGTAAAAGATGATTATGTGACAAGTTAATAGTAGAAATGTTGATGGAAGCATTATCTTTTTATTTAAAATCATTTGTTTCACCTCCCTTATATAAATATTACTAAAATGGTGTGGAATTTAACATATAATAAGGAAGAAATACATTTTTAATTAACGTATTAAACGAAAAAATCCCTTATAGAAAAATCTATTTCTACAAGGGATAATCATATTTTTATTAGAAAGACTGATTTTGCGCAGGTTTAATAAATTGTTCAGGGTTTTCAACAAGTCCGCATACAGCACATTGGACACGGTATGTAGGTCCTTGATAAGCCATATGAAAAGCATTCATCGTTTCATTTGTGTATTCTTCTTCCACTTGACCAGTTTGTGGATTTATTTTGACTGGTTTTACTTGTTGCTCAAGAATATTAAAGCGAGTACGGTTCGTTTTACAACTTGGACATAGCATTGGTTCCATATGTATACACCTCCATTTGTATCATTTCTTAAAATCTTTAATTTTATGCAAGCAAAAAACTTTCTCAATATAAATAGGTGTTTAATGTATTTAAAATTCAGAAAAAATAAAATATAATAAAAGTACGAACTGGTTATGTCCAAACCAAATCTCCTGTTTTATGCCAATAAGCTGGGGGGCCGAGAAATCGGCCTCATTTTTTTTTGCTCATTACTACAAGGAACAAGGTTTTTATGAGACTTTTGTCGAAATTTTAGGGATAGATACAAAGGGGGATGTAAAATGAATTTGAAAATGAAGTACATCATTTTATATGTAGAAAAGTTTGAGGAATGTTTAAAGTTCTATAAAGATATTTTACAGTTACCTATAAAAGCAGAGCACGGCACATATATTGAATTTAATACTGGAACTACCATTTTAGCGATGAATACGCGGCAAGATGTGAAAGAATTAACAGGACTACCGCTTACAGAAGGTGAATTACAGTCTTCTCATTTCGAGTTAGGATTCGTTGTTGAGAATGTACAAGAAACGATTGAGCAATTTAGAGAGCAAGGTATTAAAATTTTAGTGGAGCCAATTGTAAAACCGTGGGGACAAACAATTGCCTACATTGCTGATCCAGATGGAAATTATATTGAAATTTGCAGTTCATTAGAATAGAGGGAGAAAGAGAGATGGGATTTCCGAAACTAGAAACAGAACGTTTATTCTTAAGAGAACTTACACTATTAGATGCAGAAACGATGTTCCAATATTTTTCGAAAGAATCAGTTATACGTTATTTCGGAATGGATTCTTTCCAAAATATTGAGCAAGCGAAAACCACGATTCAAACGTTTAAAAATCGTTATGAAGAGGGCAGTGTATTTCGCTGGGGAATCGAGAAAAAAGGGACGGGCCAATTAATCGGAACGTGCGGATTTCATTTAATTAATAATCATCATAAACGAGCTGAAATTGGTTATGAATTAGATGATACATATTGGGGACAAGGATATGCATCGGAAGCATTACAAGCGATTTTAGCTTACGGATTTGAAATGCTGCAACTAATAAGAATCGCAGCGGTTGTATATGTAGAAAATAAAGCTTCTCAAAAATTGTTAATAAAAGCAGGATTTCAAGAAGAAGGATTACTTCGAAAACATATGATTCAAAATGGTGTCGCTCATGATACCATTCTATACTCGTTATTAAAAGAAGAGTGGAAGAAGTAATGAGTACAAATGAGCTTATAAATGTTATGAAGAAGCATAAAGAAAACCGCTTTATTTTAGGGATAGATGGTTTAAGTCGATCTGGAAAAACAACATTCGTAGCCAATTTAAAAGAAAATATGAAACAAGAAGGCATTCCGTTTCATATTTTCCATATTGATGATCACATAGTGGAGCGTAATAAACGATATCATACTGGATATGAAGAATGGTACGAGTATTATTATTTACAATGGGACATTGAATGGCTAAGGCAGAAATTTTTTCAAAAGCTACAACATGAAACAAAATTGAAATTACCTTTCTTTCATGAAGAAACAGATATATGTGAAATGGAAAAAGTACAGATTCCTATTGTAGGCGTAATTGTTATTGAAGGAGTTTTTCTGCAGCGAAAAGAATGGAGAGATTTTTTTCATTATATGGTCTATTTGGACTGTCCAAGAGAGACAAGGTTTCTACGTGAGAGTGAAAAAACGCAGAAAAACCTTTCAAAGTTTGAAAATAGGTATTGGAAAGCAGAGGATTATTACTTAAAAACGGAATTGCCGAGGGATAGGGCGGATTTAGTCATTGAATGATTTGAAAATAGAAGGTGAATAGAATGAATATTTTATGGGATTTTGATGGGACGTTATTTGATACGTATCCTGCATATACAATGATGCTTTCTGAAATATTAGGTGACTCAGTAGAAAAACAAGAAATATACAAAAACTTAAAAATATCATACTCTCATGCAATTCAGTATTATAATATTTCATGCGAGCAGGAAGAAAAGATTAAAGTTTTGAAGGAGAAATTCACGCCAAAAGATATGAAACCTTTTGCAGGTGTCGAAGAGGTTTTGAAATTTGCAAATAAAAATGTGATTATGACCCATAAACATAGGGAAGGGGTTATGGGCATTTTAAAATATTACGGCTGGGAAAAATACTTCGTAGATATGGTTACAATTGACGATGGCTTTCCTCGAAAGCCAAACTCTTTAGCTTATAATCATCTGCATAAAAAATACAATATTGATTTAGCTATTGGAGATAGAGAATTAGATTTATTACCTGCAAAAGAATTAGGTATTTCAACATGTATGTTTCAAGGTAATTGTGATGTAGCGGATTATTCTTTATCACATTACTCGGAGTTTTTTAAGGTAGTGAGTGATAGAGAGTTTTCTTTATAAAAAAAGTTATTAATAAAGACTGTATCTTTCATTTTAAAGGTACAGTCTTTATTTTTTAAAGGTACAGTCTTTATTTTTTAGAGCTATTATATACCAATTGCCGTGGATTAAAGAATGATTGTATATCTTTAGTAAAGAAATAGTCAGGTTAGTTGTTAGATAGAAATAGACAGATAAAGTGATAGTGTCCGTTTTATCTGCTTTTTATCATAACCAAATTATGGTTATTCATGCTAATATAAACTCATAGCTATATAGAAGGGGGGGGTTAGTATGAAAACTGAAATAGTTCCTAAAAAGAAGTACAGTATAATAAGCTATGTATCTTTACTCATCGGCATTTTGTGTTTTCTATTCGTTTTTATAACGCCAACAAGGATAGCGAATGCAGGTAATATAGTTGGAGATTATATTACAATTGCCCTGACAGGTGTAGGGATCATGCTTTCAATAATCACAATGACGAAAAAAACAGAGAAGAAGGGGATTGCTATTCTTTCATTAATACTGTCCTCATCATTTTTTATATTTTGGATCATAGCGATTATCCTATTGTTTACTGGTCAAATTAGTTTTGCGCCGTAATGTGTAATAAAAAGAGTCCTTCTCGTATGAAGGACTCTTTTTACTCGGTATCTTCAGGTTGATATTCTAAAATATCCCCCGGTTGGCATTCTAATGCTTTACATATTGCTTCTAAAGTTGAAAAACGGACTGCTTTTGCTTTTCCATTTTTCAAGATAGAAAGGTTAGCCATTGTAATTCCAACCTTCTCCGAAAGCTCTGTTACACTCATTTTTCTTTTCGCTAACATTACATCAATATTAATAATAATTGCCATATTATTCACCTCAGACCGTTAAATCATTTTCTGATTTTATATCTATAGCATCTTTTAATAGTCTTTGGAGAACGGCAGCAAAGACCGCGATTACCATTGAAGCAAAAATCATAATCATTCCGATAATAATAATGCCAGGGGCGTCATCTCTCTCTGCCACGAGATAGAAAAGTGGCATACTTAATACATATAATACACTAATTGCCAATGCGCTGTACTTAATATTTTTTAAAGCTTGAACAGATAACTCTGAGAATGCTTTATTTTTATCAATATAGTTTAAAAGCTTAAATGTTTGGTACAGTGCGAAGTAATAAGGTATTGCTGTTGCATATAAATTGATAAATACAAGATATTTAATATATGCAATATCTGGATATAATTCTGCAGCGAAAGCTCCTATTTTAGGGACTAAAAAAATGCACATAGCAAGAACGGGGATTCCGATCAGAATCACAACGGTCTTTAAAAAGAGTGTGGATCCTTGTTTCATAAAAAGCACCTCATTTATTTAATATCTTATTAATTTAACACGAAATTTATTGTTTAACAATAAATTTTTATTTATTTTGATCGAGGATTTATTGTTAAACAAGTAATTAATGAAAAGGATGTTAAATCTTTTTTATAAGATAGATGATACATACCGATATTTAATAAAGGAAAGAAAGGGAAAGTAACTATTGTTAGCTTTATGAGAATTGGGAACTAATAAAACATATGTAGGTTTTGGTATGGAAAAGGAAATAGTGTGTATTTAAAATGAATGCAAAGTTTATGGAGGAACAATCATGTTGAATTATGGTGTGAAGATGAAAAAGTTGCTATTAGTGGCAGCTATAATAGTAAGCGTATTAAGTACGGAAAGTATGATGAATTATCATGCGGCCAAAGCTAAGGTGAAAAAAATAGAACACCAGCCTAAAAATATAATTATGATGGTTATGGACGGAACGAGTTCAACGGCGACAACATTGGCTCGCTGGTATAAAGGGGCACCGCTTACGTTAGATCAAATTGTAACAGGAGGAGTTCGTACGTTTTCGGCGGAATCAGCTATTACAGACTCAGCGCCAGCAGCAACAGCATTAGCAACTGGAAATAAATCAAATTCAGGATATGTAGGTGTATTACCTTCTATTGTAAGTTCGCCTAGCTTAGAGCCAATAAAAGAAGAGGACAAGTTACGGCCGGTCGCAAACGTATTAGAGGGGGCAAAACGTACTGGTCGTGCAACTGGAATTGTTGCTACATCTGAAATTCAGCATGCTACTCCGGCGGGATTCTCGGCTCACCATGTCAATCGCAAGCAATTTGACGTAATTGCGAAGCAGCAAGTATATCAAAATATAGATGTCGTATTAGGCGGGGGAAAAGCAGCGCTGCTACCTATGCAAAGTAATGGAATCCGAAAAGATGGTGAAAATTTAGTGAAGGTGATTCAGGACAAAGGATACGATTTCGTTGAAACGAAAGATGCGTTATTGAACTCCAAATCTAATAAAATTTGGGGCTCTTTCTCACATCATGCTCTTGCGTTTGATATGGATCGTATAGCAATAAACCCAGAACAACCAACACTTTCTCAAATGACAGAAAAAGCAATTCAAACATTATCAAAAGATAAAGATGGCTTCTTTTTATTCATAGAAGGTAGTAAGCCTGATTGGGCAGCCCATGCTAATGATCCAATTGGGATGATTAGTGATATATTGGCATTTGATGAAGCGGTAGCAAAGGCGTTACAATTTGCGAAGAAAGATGGGGATACGATGCTCATCGCTTTAACTGATCATGGTAACAGCGGCATCTCTATAGGGAATAGGAATACGACAAAAGGATACAATACTACACCGGTTTCTGCATACATTGATCCATTGAAAAAGGCGAAAATGACACTTGAAGGAACTATAAATAAACTGAAATCTGATTTATCAAATGTAGAAGATGTAGCTAAACTATACGGTTTGGATAATCTAACTCATGATGAAAAAGAAAAATTAAAAGCGGCAAAAAAGAAAATGGATGTAGGACGAATTCTTACTACATTATTGGCTAATCGTGCAAATATCGGCTTTACGACAGGAGGACATACAGGTGAGGATGTATTCTTACATTCTTATGGACCTCAAAAACCAGAAGGCTTAATCCAAAATACAGACATTGCGAAGACGATGGCGAAAGCGATGGGCTTTAACTTAGAAGAAGTAACGAATAAAATATTTTTAGAGAGTGAACAAGCCTTTAAGAAAATCGGTGCAACTGTAACAGCCGACAAAACCGAAGGAGCAAACCCGTTACTCGTAGTAAAACATAATAAAGTAGAAGCACAATTATTTGGTAACAAAAATATAATTCGTATCAATGGTAAAGGGTATGAATTAAAAAGTATTATTGTAGAGAGTAATGGAAAGTGCTATGTACCAGAAGAAGCAATTCAACTATTTGTAGAGCATTCTCGTTAAAAAATTGCCAACCAGTTAAGCTAACTGGTGGCAATTTTTTGTGTTTATTCTAAATATAAGGGTTCGGATTGTTTTGGAAAGTTTTCCAGATGAGACTTGTATAAATGTGAAAGGGGAGTTATATTTTTTCTTACATTAAAAAATTTCGTTTTGTAGAATAGAGAATTTATACATATAGTAAAGTCTAATGTGTTATCAATTAATATTTACGAAAAATATATTAATACTTTAGAATTTCTTTAATTTTCATTATTTTTTATTTAAGGTTATCCGTTATATTTATAATGTATTTATTTCAATTTATTGTATTTCAGCGCAGTTTTATATAATTATAAAGCAATCATCAAAATAAAATCTCCACTAGAGTAAATTTATTATTTTTTTTGCGAAAATTATTATGCAGCTAAGAAAACTGTAGTTTATTGAATTAGAAATATATTAGAATTTAGTTGAAGAAAGAGAGAGGGAATAAAATGAATATAGTGCACTTACGTCCTAAACAGCGGTCTAAGTATCGCATTATGCTAGGGAAGTGGTATTACTCTACAAAGAGGTACATTCAGTGGTTAGCAGACGGAAAAACATATGCAAAAAGGTTCCAACAAGAAAAGCTACCTTGTACAGCAATTCAGCACCAAACGATATTACTTCGTAAGCTCAAAGATGTAGATATGTGGTATCAACAGAATAAGGTTGTTAATTTGAAAATTGCTGTTAAAAAACTAAATGATATCGTCATTAGACCGGGAGAAACATTTTCTTACTGGCGTTTAATAGGTAAGCCAACGAAGAAAAAAGGGTATGTAGAAGGTATGGTATTACACTACGGATCTTTTCAAACAGGTATTGGAGGAGGTCTTTGTCAGCTTTCGAATTTAATATATTGGATGACTTTACATACACCACTGACAGTAACCGAACGATATCGTCATAGCTTTGATGTCTTTCCTGATTCTAGGCGAACTCAACCGTTTGGGAGTGGGGCGACTTGTTCTTATAACTATTTGGATTTACAAATTAAAAATGAAACGGACCAACCGTATCAACTTCACCTTTATATGACAGATGAACATTTAGTTGGTGAATGGAGAACAGTCTATCCGCAACTTTATCAATATGAAGTGTATGAGAAAGAACACTCAATTCAACCTGCATACTGGGGCGGTTATATACGACATAATGTGATTCAACGTAAAGTATATAATCTACAGAAACAGTTAATAGAAGATCAATATGTAACAGAGAATCACGCTATAATGATGTACGAACCACTATTAGCTTGTAATAATGAGAATAGTGAGTAATATGGTAACCCATAGATTAAATAGTATAGAGAATATTTAATTCTTATTTTTACTAAAAAAGTTCACTGTTATTTATAGGTGAGTTTGTTTTTCTATTGTATGTATTTCACCCTTCATAAAAAATATTTCTCAACATTTTATTTGTTGAAAAAGATTGAATATTCGTATTATAACGAATATTATGTTGTTATCGGCAAAAAACGATAATTTGCAGACACTGGGGAGGAAATACATTGAAAAAGAAAAAGAAATTAAAACCATTAGCGGTATTAACAACAGCAGCAGTACTAAGTAGTACGTTTGCTTTTGGAGGTCACGCAGCGCATGCTGAGACACCAACATCATCTCTACCAATAGATGAGCACTTAATACCGGAGGAGCGCTTGGCTGAAGCGCTAAAACAACGGGGGGTAATTGATCAATCTGCATCGCAAGCTGAGACGTCAAAGGCTGTCGAAAAATATGTTGAGAAAAAGAAAGGGGAAAACCCTGGGAAAGAAATTTTAACAGGAGATAGTCTTACGCAAGAAGCTTCTGATTTTATGAAAAAAGTAAAAGATGCAAAAATGAAGGAAAATGAACAGGCGCAGCAGCCTGAAGTAGGCCCAGTAGCTGGACAAGGTGCAGCATTGAACCCTGGGAAATTAAATGGAAAAGTACCTACTACATCAGCGAAGCAAGAAGAATACAATGGAGCTGTTCGAAAAGATAAAGTACTTGTTTTACTTGTAGAATTTAGCGATTTTAAGCATAACAATATTGATCAAGAGCCAGGATACATGTATTCTAAAGACTTTAATCGTGAACATTATCAAAAAATGTTATTTGGTGATGAACCATTTACTTTATTTGATGGATCGAAGATTAACACATTTAAGCAATATTATGAAGAACAATCTGGTGGTAGCTACACAGTTGATGGGACTGTAACAGAATGGCTTACTGTTCCAGGAAAAGCATCAGATTATGGTGCTGATGCGGGTACTGGGCATGATAACAAGGGGCCTTTAGGACCAAAAGATTTTGTGAAAGAAGCATTAAAAGCAGCGGTAGCAAAAGGAATCAATTTAGCAGACTATGACCAATTTGATCAATACGATCAAGATGGTGATGGAAATAAAAATGAGCCAGATGGCATTATTGATCATTTAATGGTTGTACATGCTGGCGTTGGTCAAGAAGCTGGCGGCGGTAAATTGAAAGATGATGCGATTTGGTCACATCGTTCAAAACTAGGTTCAAAACCATATGCAATTGATGGCACGAAATCTTCTGTTTCGAACTGGGGCGGAAAGATGGCTGCATATGATTATACAATCGAGCCTGAAGACGGGGCAGTTGGTGTGTTTGCACATGAGTATGGCCATGATTTAGGCTTACCAGATGAATATGATACAAAGTACTCAGGACAAGGTGAACCTGTTGAGTCATGGTCTATTATGAGTGGTGGTAGCTGGGCTGGAAAAATTGCAGGAACAGAGCCAACGAGTTTCTCACCACAAAATAAAGAATTTTTCCAAAAGAATATGAAGGGGAACTGGGCGAATATCCTTGAAGTAGATTATGACAAACTTAGCAAAGGAATCGGTGTTGCGACATATGTAGATCAAAGTACTACAAAATCTAAACGACCTGGAATCGTTCGTGTTAACTTGCCGGACAAAGATATAAAAAATATCGAATCAGCGTTTGGTAAGAAGTTCTATTACAGTACAAAAGGAAATGACATTCATACAACACTTGAGACACCAGTATTTGACTTAACAAATGCAAAGGATGCTAAGTTCGATTATAAGGCATTTTACGAACTTGAAGCGAAGTATGATTTCCTTGACGTATATGCGATTGCAGAAGATGGAACGAAGACACGCATTGATAGAATGGGCGAAAAAGATGTAAAAGGCGGCGCGGATACAACTGATGGTAAGTGGGTTGATAAATCATACGATTTAAGCCAATTCAAAGGAAAAAAAGTAAAACTGCAATTTGAGTACTTAACAGATATTGCAGTAGCTTATAAAGGGTTTGCGTTAGATAATGCAGCATTAACTGTAGATGGAAAAGTTGTTTTCTCTGATGATGCAGAAGGTCAGCCAGCAATGACGTTAAAAGGCTTTACTGTGTCTAACGGATTTGAACAGAAAAAACATAATTACTATGTAGAGTGGAGAAATTACGCTGGTTCTGACATTGCGTTACAACATGCACGTGGCCCAGTATTTAATACAGGAATGGTTGTATGGTATGCGGATCAAAGCTTTACAGATAACTGGGTAGGCGTTCATCCAGGTGAAGGGTTCTTAGGAGTAGTAGATTCTCATCCAGAGGCAATTGTAGGGACATTAAACGGACAACCTACTGTGAAGAGCAGTACGCGTTACCAAATTGCCGATGCGGCATTCTCATTTGATCAAACACCAGCATGGAAAGTAAATTCACCAACTCGCGGTATCTTCGATTATAAAGGATTACCAGGAGTGGCAAAATTTGATGATTCTAAGCAATACATCAACAGCATTATTCCTGATGCAGGACGTAAGTTACCGAAACTAGGACTGAAGTTTGAAGTGGTAGGCCAAGCTGAAGACAAGTCTGCAGGTGCAGTGTGGCTTCATCGATAAAATAAGGTAAAACGAAGAGGAGCTGCGATAAGTCGGTGAAACTGACTTATCGCAGCTTTTTTCTTCTTGTGAAAAAACTTGCTGTTTTTTTATGTACTTATTGGAAAAATTCGAAGTTTCTTTTATAAATAAAATACTCCGCCTGTCCAATTATAGAAGCTATTTTGGGCGTAAGTAATTTGTAAGTAATGAGTAAGAAAAAAGAGATTTTCATAGTATATAATATTTATTATAGCTACTTTTAACACCTGATACTAATAGTGTGCTATAATATGAATTAGCAACAAAAAGGAAAGGAATTAGAACAATGACCTTAGAAAATACTAAAAATTTAAAAAAACAAGTTGCTCCTTTTGAAAAATCAACGATTAAAAAAAGTGTTTGGCAACTGATCAACACAATCGTGCCATTTATTATTTTATGGTACCTTGCTTATAAAAGTTTGTCAGTTTCTTATTGGTTAACATTAGTTCCAGCACTGTTAGCCGCTGGATTTATGACAAGAATTTTCATTATTTTTCATGATTGCACCCATTATTCGTTCTTTAAAAGTCGACGTGCAAATAGAATAGTTGGAACGTGTATGGGTGTTTTAACATTATTCCCATTTGATCAGTGGGGGCATGAACATTCTATTCACCACGCTACGAGTGGTAATTTGGATAAGAGGGGTACAGGGGATATTTGGACGCTTACAGTTGATGAATATGTAGCTGCACCATTTAGACTTCGTTTAGCATATCGCTTATATCGCAATCCATTCGTTATGTTTGGATTAGGTCCGATTTATGTTTTCTTGCTTAAAAATAGATTTAACCGAAAAGGTGCAAGGCAGAAAGAACGTATGAATACTTATTTGACGAATATTATAATTGTTGCTGTAGTAGCTATACTTTGCTGGGCAATTGGGTGGCAATCGTTTCTGTTAGTACATGGTACTATATTCTTAATAGCAGGTTCAGTAGGGATTTGGCTGTTTTACGTACAGCACACATTTGAGGATTCTTATTTTGAAGAGGATAAAGATTGGGAATATGTGAAAGCGGCAGTGGAAGGAAGTTCTTTTTATAAGCTTCCTAAAATTTTGCAATTCTTAACTGGTAATATTGGATTCCATCATGTTCACCATTTAAGCCCAAGGGTACCTAACTATAAACTAGAAGAGGCACACAATAATACGCTTCCGTTAAAAAATGTACCAACGATTACGCTTGCTACAAGCTTACAATCACTACGTTTCCGTCTTTGGGATGAGAAAAGTAACAATTTTGTTAGCTTTAAAGATGTCAAAAATATAATTAAAAATAATGTTTCTGTTCGAGTGAAATCTGAACTATAATTGCATCGTATATAAAACTCCCCTTAATCATTTTCGATTTAAGGGGAGTTTGTGTTTAAAGAGTAGATGCCAGATAAGAGGAAAATTTACATAATTCAAATTGTAATTGAAGCAGATTAGGAATTGCTCGTACGTAAGTACAAATATAAGATGACAGTAAATGCATTATGTTAACAAATTCATAGTAAAAGGGGGGATCGTACAACATTATATCCAAAAATAAGAAAAGACTTGAACGAAAATTCCATTCATTTTTCTTGGTGTTCCGCATTCCATACACTTAAATAGGACGCATATTCTAATTCATCTGGATTCTCATGTAGCATAGAAATGAATTCTAATTTGTTTCCATCACAATCTAGAAAGTATACACTTGCAGCAGGCACCCACCTTTGGACAATTGGCTCTTGATTTCCTGTTCCTTGACTTCCTATCACTGCTATTCCACGTTCCTCTAACCACGCTTTAGAAGTCATTAAAAACTCTAAATTTACACCAAAAGCAAAATGTCTCGGCTCAAAGTCTTCAATGTTATGTACTTCCCATAGTCCAAGCATTTGTTGTTTATTTTCTCCGACCCAAAAGAAAGCCACTCTTCTTTTGGAGAGTTTTCTTGCTAACGTTAATCCTAGCTTGTTTTGATAGAAATTTATTGCCTTCTCTAAATTTCTTACATGTAAATGAGTTTCGTATATGTTCTGTATTATTATGATCATTCCTTTCTTTCTTTATTGGTAACTACCAATTGAATAGTGAATATAATTCTAAAGTTGAAATATGTATAAGCCTAGTAATGTACATCTATATCCGATATACCTATTTGCTATTATATTGAAATGTGATAAATCCCACTGAGGTAGTAAGTGTTTAAATGAACACTCTACTACTTTTGTAGGAAAGGGGATATATTCATTAAATTCAGATGAAATCATATTAAAATGATGAAAAAAGACCACACATGAAGTGAAACGCCATGTGTAGTCTTTTATGTATAGTCAAATATTACGAAGTCTCGCTAATTTTAGTTTCACTATGAGTGTTAGTAGAATTTCTTTTCTTAACTTTAAAGTGATAGTAAGTGTAGCAAAAGATGATAAATGGGACAGTGCAATAGATTCCAAGTCGTTGTTCTGGGATAAAAATAAGACTGATTAATATAATGCCATACAATCCAAAACCAAGAATTGGTACGAGTGGATAAAGTGGCGTTTTAAATTTTAAGTCTTCTAATTTTCCGCCGTCTGCTAAATAATGTTTGCGGAAAAAGAATTGAGAAACACAAATTGACATCCAAACAATAATGGTAATGACTCCGGAAATTGAAATGAGCCACAAGTAAACAGTTTCAGCAGCTACTACACTTGTCAAAAGAGAAAAAGCAGAAATAGCTATTGTCATGATTAAAGCGTTGAGAGGAATCCCACGTGATGATAATTTCTTTAAAAATGCTGGAGCCATTTCGTTTTTTGATAAAGACCAAAGCATTCGAGTAGCAGCGTATAGTCCTGAGTTTGCGACAGAAAGAACAGCAGTAAGAATAACAAAGTTCATAATATCAGCTGCATATGGAATACCGATATTATCAAAAACAGCAACGAATGGACTCTTTGTTAATCCAGCTTCTTCCCAAGGAATTAAAGCAACAAGAACAAAGATTGCTAAGACGAAGAAAAACATTGTGCGCCATATAATATTTCTAATAGAACGAGGTAAAGTTTTTGCTGGATCTTCACTTTCACCTGCTGCGATTCCGACAAGCTCTGTACCTTGGAAGGAATAATTGACTGTAACCATTGTTAATAGAATAGCTGCAAGTCCATTCGGAAATAAACCACCATGATTTACGAAATTTGAAAGAAGTGGAGCTGGTTCATCGCCTTTTAAATCAATAAAACCGAACATAGCGGCGCCACCAAGAATTATAAAAGCTATAATGGCAGATACTTTTATACTTGAAAACCAAAATTCTGTTTCTGCATAACTACGAGCAGATAATGCGTTAATAGTGAAGATGGTAACGCCAAATATTAAACACCAAACCCAAACAGGAATATCAGGAAACCAGCGCTGCATTGTAATACCGGCAGTTGTAAATTCAAGACCGGTCGTATTCGCCCAGCTTAACCAATACAACCATCCGATTGTAAAGCCAGTTGCAGGATTGATGAATTTAGTAGCATATTCCTGAAAAGAACCTGAAACAGGCATGGCTACAGCAAGTTCACCAAGACATAGCATAACGAAATACATTAATAATCCACCAGCAATAAAGGCAAGTACGGATCCACCAGGTCCAGCCTGACTTATAATAAAGCCAGATCCGTTAAATAACCCGGTTCCAATCACACCACCGAGTGCAATCATGAATAAGTGTCTACTTTTCATCGTACGTTTTAATTCATTGTTTGTATTGCTTACTTGCGCCATTGTTTTCCTCACTTTCGTAGTTGATAGAATAACGTTTGATGTTTTTCCGTATTATGGAATGTATTCCGTGATGTGAAATCTTGTTATAATTTTCAGATAATTAAAAAGAAAAGTCAATATTTTTTTGTTTGCGTTTTCAATTCGTTGTTAGTGATATGTTTTTATTGTTAGAAAATTAAATAAATAGATTGATTTCATTTCGAATGTTTGCTAAATTGATAGTTAATTAAGCGTACTAACATATTACGAGTAAAGTTGAGGCGAGTTATGGTACAGTCCATTGATCGAGCGATAAGTATTATTAAATTATTGAATTCTACAAATGAAAAAGAGTATTGGGCTATTTCTGATATAGCTGATGGAACACATCTCCCGGTTAGTACAGTACATAGATTACTTAACTCTCTAATGGAGCATGGGTTAGTTACACAAATTACAGAGACAAAACAGTACAAAATTGGACCAATGTGGATGGAAATAGGGTTGCGTCAATTGGAGAAGGTAGACTATAGATCTGTTGCGAGAGAAGTGATGAAACGTTTGGCTTCTGAAGTGGAAGAAAGTGTCTATTTGAATATTCCAAACGGAACACATTCTATTATCATTGAAAGAATTGATAGTCCTTTAAAAATTCGAGTTATCGATAATCTAGGAGAACAAATTCCACTTTCAATTGGTGCTGCAAATAAAACGATGCTTGCCAATATGAAAACGAATGAAATGGAACATATTGTAGAGTATTTACTTCCTTCATTACCAGAACAAAAGCAAATTCTTCTTAATCAAATAAAGCAAATAAAAAATGAAGGATATGCTGTCAGTTATGGTGAAAAAACAGAAGGGACAGCTTCAGTAGCTGCACCTATTATCGGATTTAATCATAAAGTAGTAGGAGCATTAAGTGTTGGGTTAATTAGTCATCGTATTAATGATGATCGACTATCTTTTCTTATTAGCAAGGTAAAACAAGCGGCTCATGAAATATCAATAAAAATCGGCAGTACATCAGAACTATAATTTTGATAGCTGTCGTCATTTTTTATTCATATACTGGAATTAGTTTTCATAATGCGGAAAATAGGGGGATTTATATGTCAAAGTGGCAATCAAAAGAACAATTGGTTCAATTATTAAGCAGTCTTGTTGAAATTCCTAGTATTACCGGTTCAGAAGCTGAAGTAATATTGCCAGACTTTGTTGTGGAACAATTATCTGACTTACAGTATTTCAAACAAAACCCGCACCATTTGCAAAAAAATCCGACAGGGGACGGACGATATTTTGTTACAGCACTAGTAAAGAAAAGCGATAGTACAAAAAATACTGTAATTCTAGTAAGTCACTTTGATGTTGTAGATGTACAAGATTACGGAATGTGGAAAGAAGATGCATTTAATCCTAAAAAGTTAACATCTATGTTTTATTCTCATAAAGATGAACTTCCAGACCATGTACGTGAAGATATAGAACATGGAGAATGGCTGTTTGGTAGAGGAACAATGGATATGAAATGCGGCCTCGCATTACAAATGGCAATGATTGAGCAAGCTTGCGAAGAAAGATTTGATGGGAATGTTCTTTTATTGGCTGTACCAGATGAAGAAGTAAACTCTGTAGGGATGAGAGCTGCTGTTCCAAGATTACTAGAGTTAGCAAGAGAACATGATTTAGAGTATAAAACGGTACTAAACTCAGAGCCTATGTTTTCAAGACATCCTGGTGACCAAAATAAGTATATTTACACTGGCTCTATTGGTAAAGTGTTACCTGGTTTTCTTTGCTACGGAAAAGAGACACATGTAGGTGAACCTTTTGCAGGGTTAAATGGGAGTTATATGGCTTCATTAATAACAGCAGAATTAGAGTTAAACACAGACCTTTGTGATATTGTAGAAGGGGAAGCGAGTCCTCCGCCAACTAACTTACTTCAAAGGGACTTAAAAGAGGATTATTCTGTACAAATTCCGCATCGTGCAGTTACATTATTTAATTTGTTTTTATTAGAAAAATCAATGACAGATGTAGTTTCATTGTTACGTCAAAAAGTAACGAAAGTAGCAGAGAAAATAGAAGAGTCGTATGAAAAACATGCATATCGTTTTTCTAAATATAATCCATTTATACCACCTAATCTCAAAGTAAATGTATTAACTTATGAAGAGCTTATCACATATGCAATTGAGCAACATGGACGAGAAAAAATAAATCATATTCAATCTAATATTATAAAAAATAGAGGAGATAAAGATGATCGTGCGGTAACCATTGATTTAGTAGATAAATTAGCGATTTTATGTAAAGAAAAGGCACCGATGATTGTACTTTTCTTCGCTCCGCCGTACTATCCAGCTGTGAGTTCACGCAACAATCCTTTAATAAAAGAGGTAGTTGTAGAAATGGAAAAGTATGCACACTACAATCATAAAATTACATTTGAAAACCAAAATTATTTTGGGGGGATTTCAGATTTAAGTTATGTAGGCTTGCAGTATCCACTGGATTCAATGAGTTCGCTTGTAGACAATATGCCATTATGGGATAAAGGTTATTCAATTCCGCTTCAGGAATTAGAAGAGTTTGATGTTCCAGTATTAAATATGGGGCCGGTAGGAAAAGATGCACATCAATGGACAGAACGTCTAGATGTAAACTACGCATTTGAAACGCTATTAGATATGTTACCGAAGTGCATTGAAAAATTATTAGTTTCTAATAAAATTACACAATCATAGTAGGGAATAGGTAAGGGATAAAACAGAACCTGTAAAGAAGATTTGAATGAAATTATTTTAATATAATTAAAACTGAAACGACCAAACTCAATTATATATGAGTTTGGCCGTTTATCATGTAGTGAATTTCTAATTAAATTCATATGAATTCATAGCTAACGCGATCTCTTTTACAGTTTTACTTTTTAGTTTGACCAGATAGTTCAACAGACTTTTGCGTACAACGCTGCATAGCTGAAATAATCGCTGTTCTCAGTCCTTTTTCCTCCAATGTTGCTACAGCTTCTATTGTCGTTCCGCCAGGAGAACAAACCATATCTTTCAATTCACCTGGATGTATTCCTGTTTCTAGTACCATTTTTGCAGAGCCTAACACAGCTTGAGCAGCGAATTTATATGCTTGATTTCTTGGCATACCATCTAGTACAGCAGCATCTGCCATCGCTTCTATAATCATATATACATAAGCTGGTGAAGAACCACTTACGGATGTGACAACATCCATTAATTTTTCACTTACGATCTCTGTTTGACCAAAACTATTGAAAATGTTTAGTACATCTTCTAAATCTTTTTCTGTCACCATTTCATTCGGGCATAATGCAGACATTCCTTCTCCAACAAGAGCAGGAGTATTAGGCATTACCCTTACAACCTTTACTTTTTTATTAAAGGCATTCTCAGTACTTTCAATACTTTTCCCAGCAGCGATCGTAACGATGATAGCATCGTTTTTGATTATTTCTTTTATTTCATTAATTATTGACGCGTATAGGTCTGGTTTGATTGATAAAATTAAAATATCAGCATTTTTAGCTACTTCATTGTTGTCGGTAGTTGTAGTTAGCCCATATTTTTCACTAGCATTTTTTAAATTAGCAGTGTTTAAATCTGAACAAATAATTTGATTTGAAGACACTATATTTTTGTTTATCATTCCGCCAATCATAGCCATTCCCATATTTCCGCAACCGATGAATCCAATTTGTTTATCCATAATAACTCAATCTTGCTCCTTTTATAATCAATTATATCGGTTTGATATTATTTTCTTAGAATAAGAATAACATCCCTGTGCAATATAAAGAAACATTCTAAGAGAATATATTCCTTTTTGCAACACTAAAAGATAAAAATTAATTATATTCGACATTATGTAAATATATACACTATAATGTAAGGTTTTATGTTTATGAATATGAGTTAAACTTATATCATTTTGTATTTTCATTCAGTAGGGCGATAATTTCATACAAATAACTTGCGGCTCTATTTATTTTTAAAAATACCTCTTGACACCGAATCGAACTATATCGCATAATATAAAAAAATTAGATTGAAAATCGTTGAAGGGAATTAGTACATATGTCTTCTTGCGAAAGAGAGTGGAATTCACCGGCTGAAAGATTCCTCGTATAGAATATATCGAACCTATCCCTGAGTCTTAAATGAAAGTTTAGGCGTTCGCCTGCGTTATAGGCACCAAGTGGATATCTATGTATATCAATTAAGGTGGTACCGCGGAACAATGACCGTTTCGTCCTTTTTATTTTATTAAGGGCGAAGCGGTCATTTTTATTTTGCTCTTAAATACCTCATTGCAGCATTGATGAGAATAGATATAGTTACAAAGTGAATGAAGTGTAATTTATAAAAAACTTTGATTTTAGACTTGGGGGATAAAAAAGTGAAAAAACAACGAGTTGTTGTAAAGATTGGGAGTAGTTCCTTGGCAGATAGTCACGGAGGCATCTCTACAGAACAGCTTTCAGATCACGTTGCCGCATTGGCTCGGTTGAAAGAAGAGGGGCACGAGGTTGTGTTAATTACATCTGGAGCCGTCGCTGCAGGTTTTTCAGCGCTAGGATATCCTAGCAGACCTGTAACGATTAAAGGGAAACAGGCTGCAGCAGCTGTCGGACAAAGTTTGTTAATGCAGGCGTACACGGAGGAATTCCGTAAATATGGCATCGTTACTGCGCAACTTTTGCTGACGAGGAGTGATTTTTCTAGAAAAGAACAATATAGTAATGCTTACGCTACGTTAGGAGAATTATTAAACCGCTCCGCTCTTCCAATTATTAATGAAAATGATTCCATCTCTTTAGAGGAGCTGACGTTCGGTGATAATGATATGCTGTCAGCTTTAGTAAGCGGGCTTGTTTCGGCGGATATGCTTATGATCTTTACGGATGTGAACGGGTTATATGACAAAAATCCTCAGAAAAATCCGGATGCAAAAAAATATTATTTTCTTCCTGAAGTTACGGAAGAAATTTCTTCTCTTGCAGGAGATGCTGGCTCAAAACTTGGGACTGGCGGTATGAAATCAAAAATCGACGCTGCAAAGACAGCGCTCTCTCTTGGTGTGAGTGTATTTATCGGAACAGGACGTGGACAGGAAAAGTTTGTAGATGTTTTGAAGGGTAAGGGTGATGGAACGTATGTTGGTAATGCTCCTCAAAAAGAAATGAAGATGAACAAGCAATGGATTGCCTTACATTCGCTTGTTAGCGGACAAATTGAAGTAGATGCTGGGGCAGCTACTGCCATCATTCAGCATGGTAAGAGTTTACTTCCAGCTGGTGTTACGAATGTATCAGGATTTTTCCAAGTGGGTGAAGTTGTAGAGGTTGTAACGCAACAAGGGCGCGTAATAGGAAAAGGACAATGCACATATAGTGCAGAGGAACTAAGAGATGTAAAAGGTATGCAAAGCCAAGATATTCAAGTAAGAGGCGAGAGACATAGTTATGAAGTCATCCATAGGGATCATTGGGTTTCACTTTAAAAAGGAGGAAATAAAAATGAATGAAGTGTTGGCAAAGGGGATAAAAGCAAAAGAGGTTGCTAGAGAGCTTGTGCTTAAATCTACAGAGCAAAAAAACGAAGCACTTTCCGCAATAGCTGATCAGTTAATATTAGAAACAGCTTATATTTTAGAAGAAAACAAGAGGGATATTGAAGAAGGTAAGGCAAAAGGATTTTCTGATTCACTCCTTGATCGTCTTCTGCTAACTGAAAATCGTATTATTGATATGACAGAGGGGATTAAGCAGCTAATTGAATTACGTGATCCTGTAGGAGAATGTGTAAGTGCATGGGAAAGGCCAAATGGACTATCTATTCAGGAGATGCGCGTACCACTTGGTGTTATAGGCATGATTTATGAGGCAAGACCGAATGTAACAGTGGATGCAGCTACAATTTGTTTGAAGACAGGAAACGCAGTCATATTACGTGGTAGTTCTTCTGCTATTCATTCTAATAAGGCCATCGTTGCCGTTATTCACAGAGCGCTCAAACTAACAAGCTTACCTCAAGAAAGCGTACAGCTTATAGAAGATACAACGCGAAATAGCGCGAAGCAGTTGTTTACAATGAAGGATTATCTAGACGTTCTTATTCCAAGAGGTGGCAAACAATTAATCGATACTGTTGTGAGAGAAGCGTCTGTTCCAGTACTTGAAACAGGTGCGGGAAATTGTCATATATTCATTGATGAAACAGCAGATAAACAAATGGCGTTTAATATTATTATAAATGCAAAAACACAGCGTCCATCTGTATGTAATGCAATTGAGACGATTGTACTTCATGAGAATTGGGCAGAGCAATATGGTAGCGAGTTGTTTTCTTCCTTGAAGGAAAGAGGAGTGGAGCTACGTGGTGATAATAAAGCAGTGGCGATTGATTCTTCTATCTTACTTGCGACAGAAGAAGACTGGGAAACTGAGTTTTTATCTCTCACACTAGCAGTGAAAGTGGTTTCCACTGTTGAAGATGCGATTCATCATATAAATACGTATGGATCTATGCATTCTGAAGCAATTATTACTGAAAACGAGGAAAACGTCAGCAAGTTTTTTACTTCTGTAGATGCCGCGGCACTTTATCATAATGCATCGACTCGTTTTACAGATGGATCCGAATTTGGATTCGGAGCGGAAATTGGTATCAGTACACAAAAGTTACACGTAAGAGGACCAATGGGGCTTCCAGCATTAACTTCTACAAAATATGTGATTCGTGGAAATGGGCAAATTCGAAAATAATAATAAAAGACACTCAATTGGCTTGGGTGTCTTTTATTATAAAAATTAATTACCATACAAATAGCCCAACGAGCATAGCACTTAATAAAGAAACAGCCATCCCGCTAACAAGAAGCTTCCAAACATTTTTACCGATGACTGATGATTTTTCTCCGCCAAATAATGAATTGTAAGTTCCGTAAATCATACCTACTGTACTAAAGTTAGCAAAAGAAGCTAGAAATGTCGTTGCAACCGCAACCGTATGCGGTTGTAGCGACTTTAAGTTTGATTTTAAAT
Source organism: Bacillus sp. BF2-3 (assembly GCF_008368795.1). NCBI lineage: Bacteria > Bacillati > Bacillota > Bacilli > Caryophanales > Bacillaceae > Bacillus > Bacillus sp. BF2-3. The sequence goes on along the minus strand of NZ_QOSA01000059.1, from coordinate 21,773 downwards.
CCATCATTGCAACAAATTCATTCGTCGTTATTTTGATCCCCATTAATTCAGCTACATACATAGCATCACTGCCTGATAAACCGAGTAAAAATGCAAAAGGACTAAAGATAATGGAGAAGATTTTTTGAATTGTTAACCCCGTTACAAAAAATCCTAAAATCCCATTTAAACATGCTGTTAAAGCTACATAACCAATTACCATAGCTAAAATAACGATAACCATATTCATCCCAACTAACATACTGTTTGAAATAGTAGAAAAGAAATCCTTTTTTTCATGTTTTGAAGGTGTGTAAACAACGTCTTCTTCTTTCGAAACTTCCACAGGATTTAATACATTGGCTAAAATTAATGCGTTAATACAGTTTAATGGGATTGCGCTGAAAATATATGTTGCTGGAACCATTGATAAATAAGCACCAAGAATGGATCCGCTAACGCTACTCATACTCATAATTCCAAAAGTTAATAATCGATTTTCTTTTAAAACAGATAATTGATCACGAACAACCGCAAGTGCTTCGGTGTTTCCTAAAAACATCATTTGAATCGAAAAGAAACTTTCTAACTTTGGTAAACGAGAAATCTTTGAAATAACTGCACCTACTTTATCAATAATCCAAGTTAAGATTCCGAAATAAGAAAGAATATCGAAAAAAGTAATAACAAAAATGATAGGAAGTAACGCACTAAAGAAGAAATCAATGTGCTGACTTTCCATAGCTGAAGGAAATGCAAATCGAATACCTTCATTCGCACATGCTAGTAGCCAACTGAAAAATGACGCAATTTTATTAATGATAATACTGCCGAGCTTTGTGCCTAACATAAACCACGTAATAAAAAGCTCCAATAGGATGAGAATTACAATCGGTCTCCATTTTATATGTTTTTTATTAGGCGAACATAAGAAAATGATTAATATGACAACGAAAATCCCTAACATATTCAATATGAAATGCATGTCAACAACTCCTTGAGAGTTATTATTTGTATATAAAAAAGCATCTATTCTTCCAAATTTGGATTATGATTAGAAGTTATGAAGCATGTAAGTTATGTTAGGAATCAATGTATTTTAATTTGCTTTATTTTGAGCAATCGCAGTAATTATCGAACAATTAGCTGTTTTCAATTGTTTTGTTGGATATTAAACGTATGCGATTTTAAACATCGTTTATTCCGCATTAACGGGCAGTAAGATTTTTACCTCAAAATTCAAGGAAAGCAAAGAAGTGAGGTGGGGATGGGCTGCCCGCAAAATCACGATTGGTAAGAGCTGATTAAAATTTCACTTTATAAATAAGAACGGTGAGTTGGCCATGAACCTTGAAGTTTCCGAAGCTGTATAATTTGTCCTGTATGATAAGCATCATGCAAAAGGATATTCATATATTGTTGCCAAACTGGTAGAGAAGGACTTAGTTGATCTAGTTCTGCTTCTTGAAGGGCGGTTAATGAAGATTGTAAGGCATCATGTACTTGAAGCGTTCGCTTTACGGTTTGCTGCCAAGCGGCATCATCATTAGGTCCACCTTGGATAAACGTCTCATCATTATTTTGTGGAGCAACAAATGTGTCGTCTTCATGTAAACGGGAAAGTAGGCGTTCTTTAAAGATTAATAAATGGTTCACATTTTCCCAAATCGTATTACTGGCAGCACCTTCTGGTTGCCAACATGCTTGTTCAACCGTAAGATTCTTTAACGCTTCTGATATTGGTGGGTACCATTCTTCTTCGTAAAAAACTTGTTGGACTCCATTTTGCAACATTTCTTTTCTTCCCATTCGTATAGCCTCCTGTTCATTTTTCTTAATAAAACCAATTCTCTTTTCTCTTCAATAAACCTTTTCTATAGTTGCACAAGAGGGTGAAAGACAACTTATAACAGAGCCATTAAAAAACTTCTTTTTAATATGATACTTAATAATCAAGGCTTTAATTGAGTCAGAATGAAAAAGAGTATAAACCTTTCTCTATTTGCTCATGGATTAGAGTTTTTTTGAAGTCGCAAAATAATTCTAAAAATATAGAAGGTTAAATTCGATAAAAATAGAATTTGATATATAGCAAACAAGGAGGGGATAAAAATGGAGGTCTATCACATAACGAGTAGAAAGAGGGAAACTTATAACGTTCAAGTGAAATATTCGATACTTTTCGAATGTGCGCTTGGCATTGCAGCAAGTACTCATAAGAGGTTAATTGATACACTTGAAAAGAGTCAAAATGAATGGGAAGAAATTAAGAAATCATTAACAGAAGAAATGAGAGAGCACTTACAATTTGTCGAAGAAAATAATACGTGGAAAGCATTGCTTCAGTTGTTGTATGAAGAAGACATACAGGGTGTATCGCAGTTTCATGCTAAAATCGATTCACTTTCAGAAGAAGATTTGAAGTATATATGTTTACCGTTTTTAGGGGAGAAATATGAGAAAAAAAGACGTTTAGCCGCAAGTAGAGATGGAACTGCAATACATGAACTAAAGGAATTAACACATGATCATCAGTTTTTCTCTACGTACATTCGCTTTATATGTGATGTAGATGTACAAGTGCTGAAATCTCATTTAATCGCTGTAATGACAGGGTGGTATGAGAGTGTAATTAAGAGTGAGGAAGAAGAAATACTTTCTATATTAAAACGAGATTATGAAGCAAAAAATGAAATGAATAAAAAGATGAAGCCGGAAGAGTTTGTCGAGTGGGCGACTGGCGGAGTGAACTATATGCCAGAGCCAAGTGTTCATCACGTACTTCTTATTCCGCAAATGACGTACAGACCGTGGAATATTGAAGCAGATATTGATGATACGAAAGTATTTCATTATCCAGTTGCGAATGAAAGTATTCATCCTGAAGATCCGTATGAACCGAATTATTTTTTAGTTCAAAAATATAAGGCTCTTGGAGATGAAGCGAGATTGCGAATTGTAAAAATGTTGTTTGAAAAAGAACGTACATTACAGGAAATAACGGAAAGATTGCAACTCGGTAAATCGACTGTACACCATCATTTGAAATTGTTACGTGCAGCGAAGTTAGTTGATATACATGACGGAAAATATGTATTAAGAAAGAAAGCAGTACAGTCTTTAGCGAAAGAATTAGATATGTTTTTGAATAGATAATTAACAACGAGAATGTACATAAAGGGAGGAATATAAAAGAAAAGTTGGTGTGTGAAATTGAAAAATATATTGAAAAATCGTTCGTTCTTTTTTATGTGGATTGGTAGTGCAATCTCTGAATTAGGAGGGGCTTTCGGAACGTTATGTAATTCAATTCTAGTATATGAGTTAACAGGATCAGAAATGGCTTTAAGTAGTATGTGGTTATTATATTTCATCCCATCACTCATATTGCAATTAATAAGTGGCCCATTTATTGATAAATGGAGCCGGAAGTGGATTATGATATTTTCACAATGGATACGAGCGTCCGTATTTTTATTACCTTTGGTGATGCTAGTTTCGGGTAGTATAGAAGTTTGGCACATTTATGTTGTTCAAATTGTAGTGGGACTTATTACACCACTTTATACACCTGCAAGTCAAGCAATTACACCGAGCATTGTAGGGAAAGAACAACTTCAAGATGCAAATGCGTACATTGATGGAATGACTCGCCTTATGATGTTTCTTGCGCCAGTATTAGGCGGAGTAGTCATTCATTTGATTGGAACAGAACTTACATTATCTTTCGTATGCATATGTTTATTTGTTAGTGGCACTTTCTTATTTTATATAAAAGAAAATAGAACGTCGCAACCTATTCGGAAAACGTGGCTAGAACAGTTTTTTCACGGTTTTACATATTTTTTCACAAAACCAATCATCGTTTGGCTCGGTATATTTCTTACTTTCGTGCAGTTTGGAGTAGGGGTAACGATGGTCACAAATCTTCCTTATATAAAAGACGAGCTGTCAGCGGGATATGCAGAGTACGGTTATTTCATGGCGGGTTTTCCACTTGGCTACGTAATTGGCTCAGTATTAGTCGGAAAAGTAACATATAAAAGCCGGCGTATACTTATGCTTGGAGGATTGTTTATAGGGGGACTCACATACATTTCATTAGGATTCAATCATAGTATTATCATTGCAATAATAATTGAAGTAATAGCAGGGATTTGTATTGCATTTTTCAATGTTCATAACACGACAATATGCCAACAAACCGTCCCAAATAATATGATAGGACAAGTATTTTCAGTGCGTTTATTTTTTATACGATCCGCTATGCCATTAGGTGTGTTAGTAGGGGGGATATTGAGTGAAATGTGGGGAGTAAGAGCGCTATATGTAATCATCGGTGCAATTATATGTGTTACATCTTTAATAGGGATGTTACTTCCATATTTCAAATTTTTAGATGAGGCGATAGAAAAGAAATCAGCATAATTCAAAAAATTAAAACTTTACAATTGAAAATAATTATCATAATCAATTATAATAGAAGAATACTAGTATTCGTATAACAAAGAGGGAGTGGGATATATGTTTATCGAAACGAAAACATTTACAGTAAAAGAAGGTACATCAAATATAGTTGTAGAACGTTTCACTGGAGAAGGTATTATTGAAAAATTTGAAGGCTTCATCGATTTAAGTGTTCTCGTGAAAAAAGTAAGACGCGGCGACGAAGAAGTTGTCGTAATGATTCGCTGGGAATCTGAAGAAGCATGGAAAAACTGGGAAACAAGTGAAGAACACTTAGCTGGACATAGAGCGGGCCGTGGTAAACCAAAGCCAGATCATATTATTAATGTGGATCATGCAGTTTATTATGTGAAATCATCGAAATCGGCTTATCAACAGTCGTAATATATAAGTAGAGGATACATGTTGTAGAAGCAATCATGTATCCTCTTTTTTATGACTGGGGGGATGGGAATGATAGGAAATCTTTCATTCATTTAAAAAAACGTTCTAGGCTATGGAGAAAAGTATTAGACTTATAAAGCATAGTCTTAGACGGAACGCTTGAATATCTTACCTTTCATATTTAAGTGTTATGAAAATGAGTCTACATACCCTCTGCTTAAAAGGAGATGAGTGAATGAAGTTAAATCATTTGAATTTATGTGTTGATGATTTATCAGAAGCGAGACATTTCTTTGAAACATTTTTTGATTTTCAATTTTTAGAGCAAAAGGGAAAGGCATTATTAGTAATGAGTGATGAGAGTGGATTTATACTGGTGCTAAGCGACCCCAAAGCATTTAAGGGGAATAAGGAAGTGATGTATCCAGAAGCTTTTCATATTGGTTTTTTAGTGGATACTTCAAATGAAGTTGATCAAGCGTATAATCGTTTAGTAGCAGGCGGCATTGAAATAGATAAGGAACCTTATTCGATGCGAGGTAGTAGTTATGGTTTTTATTTTACAGTATTTAATGGCTTATTAATTGAAGTGTCTTGTCTTGATTATAGAGAAGGTAAGAAAGTTTCAAAGCTTAATAGCGATCAACAAGAGTAATCATTTGAAGGTGTATAAAATTTAAGTATGTATCATATTAGAAGACGGATTAAGAAAGTTTCACTGTAAAGTAAAATAGACAGACTAATAAATAGTCTGTCTTTTCACATTAATTCTTCACATCATCATAAAGTTCAAGTGCCTCTTTCACATTCAATCCATTTTTCACAATGCCATGTATTGCTTGGATCATCGCAGCTGGGTGCTCGGATTGCCATATGTTTCGGCCCATGTCTACTCCAATTGCTCCTTCTTGCAATGCATTGTACGTAATGTTTAATGCGTCTTCAATTGAATCTAGTTTTGGGCCGCCCGCGATGACGACTGGGGCAGGGCATGTGCTCGTTATTTTTTCGAATCCTTCGCAGTAATACGTTTTAATAATATCAGCACCCATTTCAACACATACGCGGGAAGCAAGTGCTAGAAAGCGAGCTTCACGTTTTTGTAATTCCTTTGCGACTGCGGTAATGCCGAGTACTGGTAGGCCGTAATCATGAGCTTCAGAAACTACATTTGCGAGATTTGTAACAGTTTGTGTTTCATAGTCTGATCCGACAAAAACAGAAACGCCAACGCCAATTGCGTTTTGCTTCACTGCTTCCTTCACAGGTGTAACAATTGTTTCATTCGCTAAATCTTTACCGACGACAGTAGCGCCACCAGATACACGCATAACCATCGGTGTGTTGCAGTTTTCAGGAATGCAGGAGCTAAGTACACCGCGTGTTAAAAAGAGGGAGTCTGTATAAGGAAGTAAGTTTTTAACTGTTTCAAGTGGTTGTTCTAGTCCGTGAATTGGTCCTAAGAAATAACCGTGATCTATTGCTAACATAACCGCTCTACCATCAGGTAAAATTGTATTTAATCGATTTTTAAATCCCCAAGTCATTCAAAATCACTCCTTCGTTAATGTTGGATTTTCCGTTTGTACCGTATCTTTATTTGGTAAATGTGGTGACTTTATAAAAACAGCTTTAAAAGGTTTGTCAGAATGGTTAATCAGATAGTGAGATTCATGAGGGCGAACTTGCAGGACATCACCTTGTTTAATCGGAACTCTTTCGTTATTTACATAGAAGTCTATTTCACCTTCTAACGCATAAAAAACTTCTTCACACGTTGTATGGTAATGATTTTGAAATTCTTGCCCAGGCTGAATGACAACAAGACCAAGATCAATATTCGGGCCTTGTATTAAATATTTCGGCCCGTTATCACCGAAGCGATAGGAGAAATCATTTTCATTCGCTTTTAACATACAGTTCACTCCTTTATGTAAATGAGTTACAGTGCACCAGGTGCAATCCACATATGTGTTGTAAGTCCTTTATCAGCTAAAGCGAGCTGACTGCTATATACGGTTTTCCATGTTTCATAGAATTCTTTGTATAGCTCGTGATTTTCAGTGATTGGTTCAAATGTATTTTCCCACTGTACAAATTGTTCGGCAGTCTCTTCCATAGATGAATATATGCCAGCACCAACTCCAGCAGCAATCGCAGTTCCTAAAGCAGCTGCTTCTTTCACAACAGGTACTTTTACAGGAATACCGAGTACGTCTGATAGAATTTGTGGCCATAGTTTTCCTTTAGCGGCACCGCCAGCAAAAATAACTTCAGAAGGGAATGTGCCAGTTAGATTTTTTATTAATTTTAAGTTTCCAAGTGTAATGAAGGCTGCATTTTCTTCAATAGCACGAAACAGTTCTTTTTTTCCGCATTTGTCAGCGTCTAAACTTAAATTTAAGAATGAAGGTGCGGCATGACGCCAAGAAATGTAGTTCATAACGTTTGAAAAAGTAGGGATAATGCCATGTGAACCGACAGGTACGTCTTTCGCTTGTTCTTCTAGTAATTCATAAGCATCTACACCAAGTTTATCAGCAAGTTTCTTTTCTTCTTGGCAAAAAGCGTCTCGAAACCAGCGCATAACGAGACCTGGGAAAAAGGCGATTGTTTCATATTGCCATAGGTTCGGAACGACGTGACAATTTACTCGAATCGCAGCATGTGGATCTGTTATTGGCTCAGTAACATTCACTTCTTGTTGCCAAAAGCTACCCCCGCATATTAACGTTTGATTTGGTTTCACGATTCCTGTTCCGAGCGATGCCATTTGAGCATCTCCACCCCCGGCGACGACAGGAATCCCTTCACGTAATCCAGTTAATGCTGCACACTCTTTTGTAACGTTGCCAATTACTGTACCAGCTTCATTTACTGTTGGTGAAAATGGCAAAGATAGACCGCACTCCTTAGCGACATCGTTATCCCACACTCTATTTTGTAAGTCAAAAATACCTGACGTACATCCGTTTGAAGGATCGATTTGCAGCACTCCGCTTAATTTATATAAGATCCAATCGTTTAACATTGTAAAAGAGTGAATAGTATTATAGACGTCGGGTTCATGTTTTTTTATCCAGAGTAGGCGTGGTAAAGCACCTAATGAAAAAGTCTGACCAGACTTTGTATATAAATCTTTTTCAAGATGTGACCGAATTTCTTTTAATTCACTAACTTCGACGGATGCGCGCCCATCAACATTTGCACACGCCCATATTTCTTGCCCATCTTGATCATATAAAACAAATCCTTCTCGCATACTTGTAGCGCTAATAGCAAGAATAGAAGAGGCAGGAGTGTTGTTTTTTTGAAGCACCTCTTTCGTACATTCTTGTACTAGCTTCCAATTTTCTACTACATCAAAGTTCATAGAGCCTGGATAACGAAGGTCAGATTTGTGAATCCATTCTTTTTGACTTACTGCAATTTGATTACCATGTAAATCAAAAAGAACTGCTCGAATGCTCCCTGTACCAGCATCGAAAGCTAATAAATGGGACATTAACAATCACCATCCTTTCGTAATAAGGAGAGGGCAGTTTCCTCATCGGTAATTAATGAATGAATAAACTTTCCTTTTAAGGCACCATAAATTGCATCTATCTTTTCAGTACCTCCAGCAACACCGACGACATGCTTCATATTGCGCAAAATAGAGAGGGGCGTGCCAATTAGACGATTGTGATGCGAGAGTTCTAATAAATCGCCATTTGTATTATAAAACTGTCCTAAAATATCGCCAGCACCGTTTTGACTACGAATATATGTCATCTCACGTAGTGTTAATTTTTCTTCTTTTACAATCGTAGCGTCTTGAGATAATCCCCCAATACCGACAACAGCCGTATGAGCAAGTGAAGCGACTTGAAGCATATCTTTTACACTCGGTTCTGATAGAATACTTTGTGCCATTTCGGTTGTAGACGCTAGAAACGGCGTAGGGATAATGTGAAGTTCGCCTTGCATGTAGTGTAAATAGTTTTGTTTTCTCGGGAGATAGTGATTTACCCCGCCTGTGAGCGTTACGATTGAAAGGTTGATAGAACTTTCAAAATGAATGTTTTCTAGCATTTTGCTAATTGTTTCTCCCCAGCCAATACCGAGTAAATCGCCTTGCTGGAGATGAGTTTCTAAATATTGTGCAGCAGCTTTTCCGAGAGAAGCGTGATAATTGTTTACTGGGGTAGGGATAATAAAAGCATCTTTTAAGTGAAATTTTTTCATTAGGTCACGCTCAATACTTAAACAGTGCAAACCAGTCCCTTTTACGTGAAATGTAACGATACCTTCACTCCGCGCTTTATCTAATAACCGGACGACTTTATTTCTTGAAATATGAAGAAGTGACGCGATCTCCTGTTGTGTTAATTGGTCTTTATAATAGTACCAAGCTACTTTAGTTAATAAATTTTCTTCAAAGTTCAGCTGAGTCATACTCTTCATCCCTTTCAACAATTGACCACAGCTTAAACATATGTACCATATATTTTGTTTATTCCAGTTGAAACGATTAATAGTACGTAGAAAAAAGTGTTCTAGATATAAAAAAAGGAATATACAATGCTACAAAACAAGTAGAACAAATAATCATTTTCTCAAAAAATGTTCTGGATAAAGGCAGGTGACATCATGTGGAGAACGTACCTTTATTACAAGTAAAGAAAATGAGTAAGGCGTTTTTAAATCAACTTGTATTAAAAGAAGTGAACTTACAAGTAGAGCGCGGAGATATATACGCTTTAGTGGGGGGAAATGGCGCCGGGAAATCAACATTAATGAAAATATTAACGGGGTTATATTCGTATGATGATGGAGAGATGTATGTAAAAGGAAGGAAGCAACAGTTTTCAAATCCATCAGAAGCACACCGAAAAGGTATTTATTTAATACCGCAAGAACCACTCATTTTTCCGCATATGACTATTGAAGAAAATATATGTATCGGGTTAAAAGAAAAGAAAAAGAAACTAAAAGTACAGATTCAGCAATTGATTAGCAGCTTAGGATGGGATATTGACCTTAATAAACTAGGAGGAACATTATCGATTGCGCAACAACAGTTAGTAGAAATCGTTAGAGGATTAATAAGAGAAGCTGAGATTCTTATTCTAGATGAGCCAACATCGACATTAACAACACACGAAATTAAGAGTCTTTTTGTGTTGATGAAAAGTTTACAAGAAAAAGGAATTGGGATGATTTATATTACGCATCGTTTTCCAGAAATCTTTGAAATTGCCAACAAAGTAGCAATACTACGTGATGGAATGGTTGTAAGCCAAGGTGATGTATGTGACTATACATATGACATGCTGATGGAGGGACTATTGCCAAAAGGATATAAACAGAAAGAGAAAATAGAAGTAGTTCAAGAGACAGTAAAGACGAAAAAAATATTAGAAGTGGTTGATATAAATGGTCACGCATTCGAAAATATATCATTCACTGTACATGCGGGTGAGGTTGTAGGTGTTGCTGGCATTATAGGATCTGGCAGAACGGAATTAGCAGAAGCGATATTTGGATTGAAAACTATAAAATCAGGGTCTATCTTATTGGGTGGAAAATCAATTGATACGTGTTCTTTGCATAAAAGGCTAGACGAAGGACTAGTTTATGTGCCAGAGGATAGGGCGAGGAATGGAATTTTCTCAATTGCTTCTGTTAAAGAAAATATTGCAGCAGCAAGTTTATATCAAAATAATCGCTTTTTTATAAATCAAGAAAAAGAAAGCGCTTTAGTTAATTCGTTTATAGAACAGTTCCGAATTGTTGTACAGAATATGAATAAAGAACTGGCATCTTTATCAGGAGGTAATCAGCAGAAGGTCGTGCTTGCGAAGTATCTTGCATGTAATCCTAAAATTATTATTCTTGATGAGCCGACTCGCGGAATTGATGCGAAAGCAAGGCTTGAAGTGTATGAGACGATAAAAAAAATGAAAAGGGAAGGACTCGCAATTTTATTAATCTCTTCAGATGTTGAAGAAATTGTCCAATTAGTAAACCGTGTATATGTAATGAGAAATGGGCGATTTGTTTCTCATATGGAAAAAGAACAACTGAGTGTGAATGAAGTTACACGCCTTGCATACGGAGGTGTAGCGGAATGAAACATATGTTAAAAATGCATGAAACGTCTATCATACTGTTACTACTAATTTATATAGCTATTGTAGGAATGATAAACCCTAGTTTTATTCAATTTAACTCGTTATCTTTACTGATGAAATCAAGCGTTATTTTAGTCGTGCTAGCAATCGGTCAATCGTTCGTCTTATTTACGAAAAATATAGATGTATCAGTTGGTTCAAGCATGGGGTTAAGTGCAGCAGTTTGCGGAATGATGTTAACGAATGGGTATAGTACATTCTTGTCGATATTTGTAGCTATTATACTTGGGGCCATTATTGGTTTCGTAAATGGTATTGGAGTTGCGAAGTTTCGGGTACCAGCCATTATTATGACATTAGGCATGTTAGGAATTATTAGAGGTACAATGTTAATTTTCACAGGCGGGAAGTGGATTGAAGATATTCCAAACGATTTTAAGCAGCTGTCATCTATCATCATTCTTGGTTTACCTATAACTGTATGGTTCGTTCTTATTATTTTACTACTACTATACTTCTTTTTAAGAAAAGTGCCATTGGGAAGATACTTTTATGCGGTAGGTGATAATGAAGATGGCGCGAGGCTTATTGGTATACCTGTAAATAAAGTGAAGATATATGCGTTTATGATTTCAGGCATAAGCGCTGCGCTCGCTGGTTGCATATTTGTTATGAATATCGGTTTCGTGCCAAATCAAACAGGTACAGGATTAGAATTACAAGTAATCGCAGCCGCTGTACTAGGAGGAATTCATTTAAAAGGAGGAACAGGATCTTTATTTGGAGCTGCATTAGGAGCGTTATTTTTAGAAACAATAAGTAGCTCACTCGTCTTTTTAAAAATACCAGCATTTTGGAATAATGCTATTTCAGGTTTTTTATTATTACTTATCATCATATTAGATAGTGTTATGAAAAAGTGGAAGGCAGAAAGGAGGATGAATCTATGAAGTATGTATATAGATGGGAAGGGGTTCTAATTGTATTACTTCTTGTAGAATTCATCCTTTTTAGTTTAATAAATAGTGATTTCTTAAATATTAGTAATCTCCTTTTTAGTACAAATGATTTCCTATTTATCGCAATTGCGGCGATACCAATGACTTTTGTTATAGTAACAGGAGGAATTGATGTATCGATCGGCTCAATAATGGGGCTCACTTCAATCTTAATCGGTGTACTTTGGATGAACGGAATACCTATTTTGTTTGTTGTTATAATCGCCCTAATAATTAGTTGTTTAGCAGGCGCTTTAAACGGACTCATTATAAAAATGACGGATGTAGAACCACTCGTCGTTACACTCGGAACGATGTTTTTATACGGGGGAATTGCCCTCGTCATTTCAGGAGGGGCAGGTGCTTCTGGGTACGAGGGAATAAGCGGTTTACCTGACACATTTGTACAACTGGCAAACGGTAGTTTTATAGGAATACCGAATTTATTATGGCTACTGATCGTATTAACAGTTTTATGTACTGTATTATTTCACCGAACTATATACGGGCGCCATGTAAAATTAACAGGTGCGAACGAAAATACAGCAAAATACACCGGGATTAAAACGAAAAAAGTAGTCATTATTGCTTACATACTTTCAGGGTTAGGAGGTGGATTAGGAGGCGCTTTCTTAACTGCCTACTTCGGTTCCGCACGTGCTGATATGGGAAGTGAAACAATTTTACCAATCATTACAGCAGTCGTCTTAGGCGGTACACTTATTACAGGCGGAAAAGGAAGCATTATTGGTACTGTACTGGCGAGTATTTTCATTGGGCTCATGCAGTATGGCTTGCAAATGACGGGTTTAACAAATGAACAATCCAATGTAGTAATAGGTATTATCCTTATTCTTTCAGTTATTATGAGACATTTCAAATTACATCAATTCTTAGCGGAGAAAAGAAAGAATTTGCATAAGGGGGAAATGTCATGAAGAGAAAACTGGGGATTGTATTGATTGTATGTATTTGTTTAATCGGTTTGATTGCGTGTTCTAGCCAAACAGCAGATAAGAAAAAGGTTGATGATGTGAAATTTGCATTTATTCCGAAATTAACAGGAGTTGGTTTCTTCACATCGGGTGGTGAAGGGGCAAAAGAGATGGGAGATAAGTTAGGCGTGCAAGTGAAGTATGATGGACCGTCTGAAGCGAGTGTTTCAGGGCAAGTTAAATATATAAACAATTTCATTAATCAAAACTATGATGCGATTATGGTTTCATCTACGTCAGTGGATGGGTTATCGCAATCACTGCAACGTGCTAAGAAAAAAGGGATGACGGTGTTAACATGGGATTCTGATGTGAATCCGAAAGATCGTTCTTTTTATATCAGCCAAGGAACACCAGACCAACTTGCTAATTTATTAATAGAAATGACTTCAAAGCAAATTGGAGATAAAGGAAAAGTAGCCTTCTTTTATTCTAGCCCGACAGTAACGGATCAAAACCAATGGGTAACGAAAGCGAAAGAAATTATTAAAAAGAAATATCCGAACTGGGAAATTGTAACGACGCAGTACGGTGAAAATAATGCGCAAAAGTCTTTGTCAGTAGGAGAGAATATTTTAAAAACGTATCCTGATATTAATGCAGTCATTTGTCCAGATGCAACGGCACTTCCGGCAATGGCACAAGCAGCTGAAAATTTAAAAATGGATAAAAAGGTTGTCGTAACTGGCTTCTCTACACCAAACGTTATGCGTGATTACGTAAAACGAGGAACAGTAGCACAATTTGGTTTATGGGATGTAAAACAACAAGGTGCTCTCGCAACGTATGTAGCAAATGAAATTGTTGTAAAAGGGAAGAAGTTAAAAGTAGGGGATAGCTTCGAAGTAAAAGGAATTGGAAAAGTGAAGGTAGAGCCAAACTCCATTCAAGGATATGATTATGAGGCAGAAGGGAATGGAATTATCGTATTACCAGAACGAGTTGTATTTACGAAAGATAATATTGATAAGTATAATTTTTAGTAGACAAAAAAACGTCCGAATATATCGGACGTTTTTTTATTTCTTCATTAATTATGAACAGTTTCTTTTTCGTTTAATCCAAGTGTACGACCAGTAGAAGTGTGAAGATCTTGGAACAATCTTGGATTTTCAGTTAGTGAAATGCCATATGAAGGAATCATTTCTTTTATTTTTTCTTCCCATTCTATCATGCGGCTTGGGAAACATTTTTCTAATACTTCAAGCATGACGTGAACAGCAGTAGAAGCACCTGGTGATGCGCCTAGTAATGCGGCGATTGAGCCGTCAGCTGCACTTACTACTTCTGTACCAAATTGAAGTGTCCCTTTACCACCAGCATCAGTATCTTTAATTACTTGTACACGTTGCCCAGCAACTACAATATCCCAATCTTCACTTTTCGCGTTCGGAATGAATTCGCGTAATTCTTCCATACGTTTTTCATGTGATAACATAACTTGCTGAATTAAGTATTTTGTAAGTCCCATTTCTTTTACACCAGCGGCTAACATCGTTAAGACGTTATTCGGTTTTACAGAACCGATTAAGTCAAGATTTGAACCTGTTTTTAAGAATTTAGGTGAGAAGCCTGCGAATGGTCCAAACAGTAAAGCTTTTTTATTGTCTATATATCTCGTATCTAGATGAGGTACAGACATTGGCGGAGCACCAACCTTAGCTTTACCGTACACTTTCGCATGATGTTGCTCTACAACTTTTTGGTTTTTACATACCATAAATAGTCCACTTACCGGGAATCCACCGATATGTTTTGATTCAGGGATACCAGTCTTTTGAAGTAGAGGTAGGCTACCGCCACCGCCGCCAATAAAGACGAATTTAGCAGTATGATGCTCAATTTTACCACTATTCATATCGTGTACTTTTACTTCCCACAAACCATTTTTCGTGCGCTTAATATTTTCGACACTATGCTTGTAGTTTAGCTCGACATTTTTTGTTTTTAAGTAATCAAATAACATACGTGTTAATGCACCGAAGTTAACATCTGTTCCAGAGTCAATCTTCGTTGCCGCCATCGGTTCATTAGATGTGCGGCCTTCCATAATGAGTGGAAGCCATTTTTTTAATGTTTCAGGAGCATCAGAAAATTCCATTCCTTGAAACAGTGGATTTTTTGAAAGCGCTTCAAAACGGTTTTTTAGAAACTCAACATTTTTTTCCCCTTGTACTAAACTCATATGAGGTAGTGGCATAATAAAATCTTGTGGATTACGAATTAATTTGCTCTTTACAAGATATGCCCAAAATTGTCTTGAAAGCTGGAATTGCTCATTCACTTTTACAGCCTTACTAATATCTATAGATCCGTCAGCTTTTTCGGAAGTATAGTTCAGTTCGCATAGCGCAGAATGCCCTGTACCTGCATTATTCCATTCGTTAGAGCTTTCTTCCCCGGCACTTGCGAGTTTTTCAAAAACTTTAATTTCCCATTCTGGTGCTAATTCTTTTAGTAATGAGCCTAACGTTGCACTCATAATTCCTGCACCAATTAAGATAACGTCTGTTTTTTGCTGCATGTTGCTCATGATAATCTCTCCATCCCCTATATTGGCAAAAAAGTGTAGGTGTTTTCTATGTCTAAGCCGTAAAAGAGAAACACCGCCTAGGCCCCACCTAGGTGTATACCTTTTTTGTCTCAATTATATAACCATCTCATACTCTATTATAATAATTAATAGACTAAAATATCTAGTGTTATCTGATAATTTTAAACTATTTAACGTTTTATTCGCTAAAAATCTTATTTAACAAGCTCTTTTAAGGTGATAAATAGAAAAAAATTACAGTTTGAAATTATCTCGAAAAAGCTTACGTATCCTTAAGTGACTAAATCGAGTACCTTTTTATAGGATTATTCTTTCTATAATGGTAAGATTATTCTGAAAAATAAAAAGGAGGGACTCTAATGTGTACAAAAGAACAAATTTCAAACTTATTTCGAAACTTTTCAATAAAGGAATGTAAAGGGTCAAGTGATTTATATGAATATTTATCAATGAAAATTGCTGAAGATGAGGAAGTACTTACACTATCGTCCTATGCTCAGGTAGGTCAACCAGTCCCAAACTTACTATTAGGTGCAGTACATTATTTATTGCTAGCAGGGAAAGAACATCATTTAAAAACGTATTATAGTAGTTTAGTTGAAAATGCTGATACAAATTTAGATAAAGCTTTTAATCATTTTAAAGATTTCTGTAAAGAGTACCGAGAAGAAATCATTACTTTGTTACAAACGAAACTGGTTCAAACAAATGAAGTAAGACGGTGCGCATACTTATACCCAAGTTTCTGCTACATATTTAACAAAGTGAAGAAGCCGTTAGCGTTAATTGAAATTGGGACAAGTTCTGGGTTGCAACTGTTCTGGGACCAATATAGTTATTCGTACGGGACGGATGAAATGTACGGAAATATAAATTCAAATGTGCATGTAACTTCTGAAATAAGAGGGGAAAATGTGCCGCATTTTCTAAAAGAAAGCCCATCTGTCGTAGAAAGAATTGGACTGGACTTACATGTGAATGATTTACATAATGAGGAAGATTATTTATGGTTACGTGCTTTAATTTGGCCAGAACATAAAGAAAGGCTTGAGATGTTTGATCAAGCTGCATCTTTAGTGAAAAATGAATCTGTCCAATTAATAGAAGGAGACGGTGTAGAGCTATTATCATCTATTATTGAACAAATAAGTGAAGAAGCTGTTATTTGTATTTTCCATACACATGTTGCAAATCAAATACCAGAACAAGTAAAACATAAGTTAGAAAAACAAATACAAGAAATTGGCGCAAAACGTGATGTATTCCACCTGTATAACAACATGTGGGATCGTGACCTTCATATTGATTATTATATTAACGGAAACGAATATCGTGAAACGGTTGGAGAAACAGAAGGGCACGGGAGATGGTTTAGCTGGAAGATTGGAAATGAGACGATTTGTTAATATTTGAGAAATTTTTATTTTCAAGAAATTAGATAATGAAATTCCAGAAAATGAAAGTAACTAGTTACTTTCATTTTTCTTTTGTGATAATATGTTAGTAATTACTTACTTACATATTGAATGGAGGAATATAGATGGGGAAATTAACAGCACGAGAAAAAGTTATGGAAGCTGCTACTTTATTATTCGGGGAAAAGGGGTATACAGCGACAACCATTCGTGAAGTGGCAGAAAAAGCAGGAGTAAGCGAATTAACGATATTCCGTAATTTTAAAAATAAGGAAAATCTTTTTAGGGAGAGTATTATTTTACGGACGACACCAGTTGCTTTGCTAGAGGAAATAGAAGAGCAATTTACTGGTGATTTACATAAGGACCTTACGAAAGTGGCGGAAACATATATTCAAACCAATTTACCAAAGCTAAATTATATTTGGGCTGCATTAATAGAATCAAGACAAAATAGTGAGATGAAAGCATTACTACATGAGTTGAATTCACATCTAGTGAATCACTTAGAAAAATATTTAAAGCAACTTGGTGAGAAGGGACACATTTCTACCTGTAATTACCGTTTGATAGCGAATATGTTTTATGGACAATTGTTTTTATACATTATGAATGTAAGTATATCGGAAGAAGAAATTCAATTAGAAGAGTATATAGAGACATGTGTAAGTTTATTTGTGAGTGGCATTTTAAATCAATAAAACGAATAAGGGTGGCAGAAATGAGGAATAAATTTGCATTAATAGCTTTAATTGCAGGATTTTTTATGGCGATTTTAGATTCAAATATTGTGAATATCACATTACCAGAAATGACAAAGACATTTCATACTTCAATTGATACAATTTCTTGGGTTGCTAATACTTATAATGTTGCCTTTGTATCGTGTTTATTAATTGCAGCACGTCTGGCGGATCAGTTTGGTCGCAAGAAGCTATATATTATTGGTTTATTGGGATTTTCTATTAGTTCGTTTATGTGTGGTATAGCCACTTCTTTTCATACATTAGTAGCTTTTAGGATAATACAAGGAATTTCCGCAGCAGTTATCGTACCAGTTGCTATGCCGCTAGGTCTTAATTTAGTACCGAGAGAGAAACAAGGTATGATAGGAGGCATCATGGGAGCTTTTGGGGGATTAGCAGCGGCAATTGGCCCTTCACTTGGAGGCATTTTAACTGACAAATTGAATTGGAGCTGGGTGTTCTTTATTAATGTTCCAGTTGGTATATTATCTTTCATCTTCGTGATTCTTTGTATTAAGGAATCCTATGATCATGCTGCAAGCTCTAAAATAGATTGGGCAGGTATGATTACTTCTGCATCTGCACTATGCTTACTTGTATATGCACTCATACAAGTAAATACAAACCATTTAAGCACGATAAGCTTAATACTTCTTTTTATGCTCTCACTCATAGGTTTTATATTATTTTTTATCATTGAAAAGAAAAGTGAAAATCCAATGTTGCCATTAAAGTTATTCACAAATAAAGAGTTTTCAATTTCGAATTTTTCTTTATTCTTTGTTGGAATGGGATTAATGAACTTTTTGTTTATACTTGCTTTTTATTTCGTTCAAGTAGAAGGTATGTCTGAATTACAGTCAGGTTTAATAATTAGCACACTAGCGATTGTTTCAATGCTTGTTACAGTAATCGTAACACCAATTGCAGCAAATCGGGGAAGCTCATTAGTAGGTAGTATAGGGCTATTAACATTTATCGTAGCATCATATTTATTTAGTCAAATAGATTCAAATTTTACTACATGGGATTATATTTGGCGATTAATAATCGTTGGGATTGGAACTGGGTGCACATTAGCACCGTATACAACAACAGCAGTTTTAAGTGTACCGATTGAAAAGTCAGGTGTTGCTGCAAGTGTATGTAATATTTCTAGAACAGTTGGAAGTATTGTTGGGGTAGCAATACTGGTGATGTTTCTGAATCATCAGTTGTTAGTTGAAAAAGAGAAGATAAATAGGGAAGTAGTGACGGTGATTAAAAAAAGTGATTTGTCAAATTTAGAAAGGGAAAAAGTATTGCAAGCAATAAATAAAAAACAACAGATAGTATTAAAAACTGATGAGGAGAGCAAGATTTACAAACAACTAAAGGAGAAATATAAGCAAGGAATTATTCGTAGTTATAATGAAGTGTTTCTAATGGGTAGTATTATCTTTTTTATCGCTTTTGCTTTTAATATAGGAAGAGTAATTATAAGTAAAAAGAGAAGTAAAAGAGTAATATCTTATAATCCTTAATATTATTATGTAAACAAAAGAGTCTTTATACTAAACTGCTAAATAAACAATATAAAATGAATGTTTATTTAGCAGTTTGAAAAAATATTTAAACAGTTAAAAAAGCGGAATACTTTGCGGAAAGTTAAAGACATTTTTCGGATCATATTTCGCTTTTACTTTCATTAATCGGTCAAAGTTGCAACTGAAGTATGCATCTGGCCAATTTTTAATGGATAGGTCAGGCGTATTAACGTAGACACCTTTTGTAAATGGAAGCATCGCTAAGCGGAAGTCTTCAACCCATCGAATACTTCCAGCGGCACCTTCTGGTTGCTCCCAAGTAGCGAATATTGACATGTTTGATAGTGCTTTTCGGTAAAAGTAAGCAGTTGCCTCATTTGGCACCTCAGCAACAGCACCGCCTAATCCGTGGAAAAATACGGAGGTGGTGGAAAAGGGTAAGTTAAATCGTAATTTCTATTTGATTGCCTTCTGGATCGCCTATTACACTTTCATAATAGCCATCTCCAGTAAAACGTGGTCCATTTAATAAAGGATAACCAGCATCTTTTATCACCTTTGTCAGTTCATTCACACGTTCTTCACTACCGACAGAAAAAGCCATATGAGCATAGCCAGTTATGTTTAAATTAGGCTTATTTTCAATCCCTTTTTTACGCATAAGTTCAAGTCTTGCTCCAGATTCGAACGTAATAAAATAAGATTCAAATTGTTTCGTTTTATTATAATATAAAGAGTTTGCTTTACCATTAAAGTATTTCATATAAAAATCACGCATACATTCTAAGTCATTTGCCCAAATTGCAATATGTTCAATTTTCATAGGTTTCACCAATCCTATCTGTATCAATTAGGCTTCCACTGTATTAAATTTGCATTGCAACAATTTTGCTTCGCTATTAAAGCTAGTTGTTAATTTTTGATTATGTACGTACATACAATATGTAATTAAGTGAATGACCATCATAGTAATTACAGAAAAGGGTGAATGAAGCTTATGAATCAATTTGAGCAAATGATGTACGTTGGTGTCATCATGTCTATTGTACTATCCGTAATGATTTTAGGGTCCTTATATTATAATCCACGACTTTCTTTAACTGATTATCCGAAAGATATTCAAAAAGTAGTTTTTCCAAAATCGATTCATGAAAAAAAGCAAACCATTTATTTTAATATTGTATATAATACTATTCTTTTCGGTAGTCCTTTCGTTTCTACATATATACTACATAAGCATGAAAAGTTAATGTATATGGATGCCTATTTACACACTTTTGGTATTTTAATGATTTTCAATTTAGTAGATTTACTTATAATTGATTGGCTAATTTTTTGCTGGATTACTCCAAGGTTTGTTGTGATTCCTAGTACGGAAGGTATGAAAGGATATAAAGATTATAAGTTTCATTTAAGAGGGGCTATAGTCGCTACTCAAATTTTAGCAATCGTAAGTTTATTTTTGGCGGGAATTGCCACAACTATTTAGTGTGAAGAAGGGCATGGAGCTTTTATAAAAGATAAGGAGATTTATAATATATAGAATTAGAAATAAGAATTTGTTAGTATTGAAGTGAGGATTTTTAATAACAGTATATTAAGCCGTATTAATATACTGTTGCAAATGTTTTGATATTATGTAAAATTATACAATTTTACGGAGGCATTTGATAAAATTCAAAAAAATTTAATGGAGGCTAATATGAAAAAAGTAATTGGCGCAGCAACAGCAACTGTTTTTGGATTAGGAGCGTTTACCACAACTGCTACCGCAGAAACAATCGTAACAGCAGATGTACTTAACGTACGTGAAAAACCGACTACAGAATCAAAAGTGGTCGAAAAAGTAAAGAATGGGCAAGAGTTAAAAGTCATAAATACCGAAGATGGCTGGTCAAAAATTGAGTTGAATGGTAAAGAAGTGTTTGTAAGTTCGGAGTTTACAAAAGATGTATATCATGTAACGGCGAATTTGTTAAATGTACGTACTGAAGCAAACACGGATTCAGAAATTCTTGGCAGACTAAAAAAAGATGATGTAATTGAATCAACGCATCAAGTAAAAGACGGATGGCTGCAATTTGAGTATAAAGGAAAAACTGCTTATGCAAACGTTTCTTTCCTATCAAGTACAGCACCAACTGAAAAGAAAACTGAAGAGAAAACGAAGCAAGTAGCGAAAGTACAAAAATCAGTTAAAGAAAAGAAAGAAATAAAGACGCAGAAAGTAGCAAAAGCGAAAGAAACAACGAAAGCACAAGAAATAGTAAAGCCTAAAGAAGAGGCAAAAGTAGTAAAAGTTAAAGAAGAAGAGAAAGCGCAAGAAATGGTAAAACCTAAAGAAGAGGCAAAAATTAAAGAAGAAGTAAAAGTTAAAGAAGAAGAAAAAGCGCAAGAAATAGCAAAGGCTAAAGAAGAGGCAAAAATTAAAGAAGAAGTAAAAGTTAAAGAAGAAGAGAAAGCGCAAGAAATAGTAAAGGCTAAAGAAGAAGTAAAAGCTAAAGAAGAAGAGAAAGCGCAAGAAATAGTAAAGGCTAAAGAAGAAGTAAAAGTTAAAGAAGAAGAAAAAGCAAAAGAAATAGCAAAAGCTAAA
>NZ_QOSA01000058.1:0-568 GCF_008368795.1 Bacillus sp. BF2-3 | reverse complement strand
ACCGACTGAGCTACCGAGCCAACATAAATGGCGGTCCCGACCGGGGTCGAACCGGCGATCTCCTGCGTGACAGGCAGGCATGTTAACCACTACACCACGGGACCATTTGGTTGCGGGGACAGGATTTGAACCTGCGACCTTCGGGTTATGAGCCCGACGAGCTACCGTGCTGCTCCACCCCGCGACAATATAAAGTTTTAAAAATGGAGGAGGTAGAGGGATTCGAACCCCCGCGCGACTCTCGCCGCCTGTCGGTTTTCAAGACCGATCCCTTCAGCCGAACTTGGGTATACCTCCATGAAGGAAAAAATAAATATTTTATTATTATATGTCTAAGCCATTAAAGAAAAAATGGAGGAGGTAGAGGGATTCGAACCCCCGCGCGATTCTCACCGCCTGTCGGTTTTCAAGACCGATCCCTTCAGCCGAACTTGGGTATACCTCCGAGACATATATTAAATAAAGTGGAGCCTAGCGGGATCGAACCGCTGACCTCCTGCGTGCAAGGCAGGCGCTCTCCCAGCTGAGCTAAGGCCCCATGTTTTTTGGGAATATCGGGAAGACAGGA
>NZ_QOSA01000057.1:0-21454 GCF_008368795.1 Bacillus sp. BF2-3 | reverse complement strand
ATGTATGACAGTAAAGAATACTCTATAAAAAAAATTGTAGAAGGAACTGGTGTATCACAAGGTTCTCTTTATCGAGCAATTAATCAATGAAAACTCGAAGAAACACAGAATTAATAACCCTCTAAGTTTTCTATGCATCCTCTACATATTAAAGAGCCGATTTACTCGTAACGAGGTAAAATACGGCTCTTATTTTATAGACATTCCCTTAGCGTGGTTTTTTTCCGAAATGCTGGCGGTACCCCTTTTACTTCTACTCGAATAACACGATAAAACCTAGGAAATATCCTTCTTCTATCAATAGCCATTTATTTCATCCCCTTAGTTTTAATGAATTTCCCCCTCTATAATGATAGCATTATTTTTTAATTTTAAACGAATTATGTATATACAAAAAGGGAACATGGATTATCTCCACATTCCCTTTTCAAATTACTATATGTTCAATAGTTGTTTAATAAATTCAAACAATCCAGTAGACCCAAATACAGCAGAAATAACAACTTCAAAATTAACATGAAAAGAAATTTCTGTTGTGTCTGAATCCTTCTTATAGAAGAATTTGAACATAGACGATCCTCCGATCGTACGTTGTATTCGATATAAATAAAAAAATTCCCTTTATAATTCACGTTGTCTAAACGGTATCTACCCTACAATATTACTGGGTGATAAGTATTCTCAAAAAAGAAAGCAATACCTAATCCCAGTACGCGACAATAGATAAAATAGTAATCACTTACTTACCTATATTATCTCAAATTATGCCTAAACAAACAAGTGTTTCCATTCAAATTTTCTCCAGAATCCAAACGTTTATCTTTATAATCCCTTTATCCAATCCTCACGTCTCTTTTTCAATTCCACTTTGCTAGCTAACTCATTCCCCTTAACATTTCCAATTGGTTTATATAAGTTAATAGCATATAATTCATAGATATTTCGGTCTCTCCTATCACAATAAAACACATCAACAGAATGAAACACACGATGGAATCTCTTTGTAACACTACTCTTACCAGTCATATGTTTAGTAAGCCTCTTACTTAAATTCAAAGCCTCTCCAATGTAAACAATTTCCCCACTTAAGTCCCTTATAAAATAAAATCCTGAATCTGAATTAACTTTATAAATTTCTGATACTGGAATACTTAAAGAACTCTTAGGAATTTCAATCTTTATCAAAGTTATCTCTCTCATTTCTAATCTTTTTCTTTTATAATATGATTCTATGATATACTCTTGATAAGCTGGGGAATCGCTCCCCTCTATGTACTTATTTATTTATCTATTCAGCTTGACGCTTAGTCCTTTAAGACTAAGCGTCTTTTTTCGTTTACCCCTATATAATTCTTAATCTATGTGTCGTTTAAACTCCATTTCCCTCTACTTTAGTTAATCGTAGTTACTTAGGTATACCACTATCCATGGTTTTTAGTAATTAGTTTTATACTTAACGTGCAGTATATTAGTTAAAATGTGTCTAAACGTACAATTTTCTTTTTTTGATATGGTGAGGCCTATAACGCTAGTATCTTTTCTTGCTTCTATTTCTTTTAATGGATCCATAAATTTTATCCATGACAAACTCTTCTCGTTCTTTCCAAATATCTTCAGCTTCCTCTAATGTAACTACTCTCACTAACCCCTCAATTGCTGTATCTTTAACTAAAAATGTAGCTACAGCTCCTGTAGATGTTGAATATTTAGTAATAACTGAATCTATAATAGTATCAATTTCTATTAAGTTATTATTAGACTCCTCTTCATTTTGACTACTTTCGTTTAATATTTTTTTATCGGAAAGTTCTTTTAATCGGGAATTTAGAATAAACTCTACATAACCGATTGGCGAATCAATATCTGAACGAAAACGTATCTCCTCAATTATCTCTAATACAATCTCTTTATGCTTTGCCCATTTCTCAAAAACTTTAGGAAATACTTTTTCTTTACAACGTTCTTCAAATCTTTTAATTTTTTGTTCGAATGTATTTGGCTGTTGAAACTTATCTAATTTCTTTTCAAAATGAACTAAATCAGAATCTTTCTTTTTCTGAGCACGAATGATAAATTTAATTTTTTGTACTTTCCTACCTAGTTTAATTTCCTCAAATTCAAAAGAAATATCTGTTTTTTGGTTTAATTCTTTTTGAGAGGGTTTCAATACACGTTGCTTAAAATTTGCATAGTTAGGATATACATCCATTGCATCTAAGTAATACCTTAAGTTTTCTAGACTAATTGTACGTTCCCTTAAATCTTCATATTGCTTAAGTAGTTCATAAATACGTATAGCATATGTACTTTTTAATTTAACAATATTAGCCAATCTATAGCTTGTAAATTTGCTACTTAGTTCCAATAAGAATGGCTTTAATAAAGGATCGAAACGCATATCAATTGTCCCTTTATTTCTATTGTAAATTGCTGAAGAAAGCCAAGATACTTGTATTAATTCTTCCCCTGCTCGAATTTCAATTACTTTAGATAATAGTTCCTTTGTAATTTTACTTAACTCTGTATATTTAGTAGATCCATTCAAACCAAGTAGATCATGGAATTGTTTAATTGGGAATGTGTATGTTTTAAAATCCCGGTCGTTGGGTTCAATATTACTAGCCAAACAAAGTAACATTTTTTGTTCAACTAAATTCAAACGTGAATTAGCTTCAATCAAAGTATTTGATTTAGAAACAATATTATTCTCTTTAATTTGTAAATCTTGATTTATAGACATATCTACATACGTCATTCCTTTCCTAACCCTATTGCTAAATTAACTATAACAAACAACAACACTTTGTTATAGTTAATTTTTTTTAAAATCTTATAATAGATTTCCCACTGTAAGATATCTAAGCATTCTACATAACATAATTATGTAGAATACTAAAATAATGAAACTTAATCTTTCTAAATTTATAAAAATATATATCATTTAACTAATTTATTATCTTTAAAACCAGTTTTGTTATAGCTGCAACCAAATTTGTTATCTTTAAAACCGTTTTTGTTATAGGTAGACAACCAAATTTGTTATCTTTAAAACCAGTTTTGTTATAGACGGAACCGAATTTGTTATCTTTAAAACCAGTTTTGTTATAGATAAGCAACCAAATTTGTTATCTTTAAAACCAGTTTTGTTATAGCTGCAACCAAATTTGTTATCTTTAAAACCGTTTTTGTTATAGATAAGTACTATAATCCCTTATGTAACAATATGTTTCAGCTTTCTAAAACATATAAACATATAAAACATATAAAACAATTATTATATAAACATACAAAACATATTAAATTATGTTGAATGTATTAAAATATATTAAAATATATTATCATTTTATAAACACACCACATACAATTTCAAACTGTGATGTATTTATAAAACCAAATTTGTTACGTTTATCTCTTTTTACATAGTTATAAATCATGCAACAAGTTTACGGTTTTTTGTCCCTCATCAAAATCCTTTTATGCTATACCCTTAGAAACTTTATGCTTATTAAGATTTGAAGCCAAATATCATTGAATGGATATATAATTATTATTGAAGAGCAATCTGTAGGTCACATAGGTACACTTCAAAAGAGGAAAGCAATTTAAATAAGTGCTTTCCTCTCCATCTTATTATCATAATGGAGGTACCACAATGAAAGAACATAACAAATAAAAATCATATTACATAAGAGAATACACATTAAGAGATAAAAGCACAAAATCAATTAGGGTTGAACCCTGGCGCTCTTTTAAAGAAGAAATGAAAGTACTTGGTATTACAGATAGTCACGTTTTTCAAATTCAGCTGATTAAAAAGCTCATAAAATAATAAAAAAGCCTTGTTGTATAAACAAGACTTTTCCCTTTTATTTGATTGCATACCGACTATCCTCGGAAACACATAAACTTGCTGTATTCACTTTTATACTACATTTTCCTAATCGCCGCTTTACTTCCGATTGTAATTTTTCGTTTGCTTCCTCTAAAGAACTTGCTGGAATAATTGTAGATTGTGAGCCTGTTACCTTGCCACTATACATCACTGAAAAGTTCAATTCATATTGATGTATCAAAATTTTCCCACTCCTTTTTTCATGGATTTTCTCACAGATCATTCTTATTTTTCGCTTGCTCCTGTTGTTTTTGAAGATAGGTACGCATTTGCGGTACATACCAGCTTTTTCTTAATCGGATAATCGCAATTCCCACAATTAAAATCAAAAAGGCTTGTAGGAAAATATCTTGTGTTTCCCATAACGTGCACAAATACAGAAGACTTCCCGAACAAAAATAATACATGGCCAATAATAGGTTTATATTTGCGATTATCATTTATTTCTTTACAATCGCAGCAATTCCTGCCAAAACAAGCGTACAAACTCCTATACTTAGCAAAATATATGCAATAACTTAAAAAAAATCATCCTCACACCCCTTTTTCTCTAAAAACTCATTTAAACCACTTAAAACACCGAATAAAAGACGAAACCTCATTCAATACCAAATATATTAATAACTCCTTTAAAATCAATTACAAACGAATTTGAAGCGTCATTTTTTCTGAAAGGGAAACTTTTTATGTTGAAAATCATATATGCATTGTTTTCCAACACATCCGATTGAAAATCCTGTAAAAAATGTTGCACCAACAATTTTTAATCCCCATTGCCACATGTTTTCTTGTAAAAAATGATGCGAAACATAAAGACATACCCCTGTGCAAACAATGATCCAAATTCCATATTCATCATATTTTCTTTGTTCTAATTTTTGTTCGTGGAACGGATACACCTGGATAAACAAAAAGGCTATCAGCAAAACTGACAGCCCAATTCCCAATACAATCATTCTTTATCACCTCATTTCCACTCGATTAAACCTCTTTATAACGCTTCTGTAACAATTGCTGTACACGTGCCGCATACATTCTGAAATAGGGAATGTTTTGTATAGCAACTTTTCCAAAGTCCATTTTCATTAATGTTTCTTCTAACAGTCTGAACTCAAATTCTAAAAATGTATCATGCTGTTTCTGAATCGAATGCGGGATATTATGCAAGGCATCCGCAATTTCTCGCACATATGTCACACTGGATTCATCTTGGTTTGAATAGGAAAATACATTTCGAATCAATACAAACGTTTCTTGCAATATTTCATACCCAATATGATGCAATACATTTTGATTTACCAACTCCCCTCATTCCTTTCTCTATGGTCCTTCAATTCCTGTATTGATTTGGAATTCATAATTTTCTACAAACCATTTTTCACCTTCTAATAGTAAATTTAATTTCATGGTGTGTTTTTCTTGTTGTTCTGTTCCATCAACCGTTACAAGATAATCATATTTAACCGTTACATCCGCTTTATTATCAGTGGTTTTGATGTAGTACATATCTGTTATCTTCGGTTTCGTTTGAATATGCATAGAGCCATCATCTTGTATATGGTTATGTCCATCATCTGGCGCGTTTAATAATTTGTTTCGTGCCTCTCCTGTTATCATTTCTTTGATTTTTTCAAATCCTGGCTTTTCTTTTTGTTTATTATCATTCTGTATTAACAGCTCAACAAACTGTTTCGCCACTTCTTGCCCTTTATCTTGGGTATTTTCTGTTAAAACTGTCACGCGCTTTTCCAATGCTCGATTTTCTGTTTTTAGCTCTTTTACTTGTTCCGTCCATTTCTTTTCCGTTTGCTCGACTTTATGCTGTAAGGTGTGATTTTGATTCCATAACCATACACTGATACCCACTAGTACAACTATGATTAAACCAACGATTCCCTGTTTCATCCCTAATCCTCGCTTTCTTTCCGCTTATTTCGGCAAATAAGGTGCTGGGTCGACTTGACCAAACGTCAAAGATGTTTTGATCTCAAAGTGAAGATGTGGCCCTGTTACTTGCCCTGTTCTTCCGCAAACACCTACCTGTTGACCGACTCCAATGTTTTGACCTTCCTGTACAGTAATGGACGACATATGACCGTATAAACTCCAATATCCATTCCCATGATTGATTACAACTACGTTTCCATATCCGCCAAACCCCGAACCGGAAGCGCCAAATTTCGCCCACTCTACAACGCCACCTTTCGACGCGGCAATTGGTGTGACACCGTCTTGGCAAGAATAATCAATACCTTTATGAATAGTGCCCCAGCGTGGCCCAAATGGGCTTGTAATTGTTGTTTGGGCGATAGGACGAATAAACCCTTGTGAGCTTGCTGATCCCGTATCTACAACGCCGCCTGGCTTTCCCGCTTCACAATTGAAAGTAAGTCCGCCCATTTGCGCCACAAATTTTGTTACAAATACTGGCCATAAACCATTTGTGCCATGCGGATCATTTGCGGCTCCTGGTGGTGCATATTTCGCTCCAATTGCTTCTATGGTTGTAATCCCCATACCGATATAGTTTTTATATAAGTTTCGGGCCATAGCGTTGATTCCTTCATCTAAAGTCGCAAACTTCATGAATCCTTTCATTTGTGAACTACCAGGGTCCATGAGGCCACCAGGATTGTTATAGTTCTTTACTGCATTAGAAGTACCGTTCCCCGTTTCCAACCTTGCAATGGCTGCTAATAAAACGGGATCGATTTGGTTTTGTGTTCCTGCATTTAAAAAAGTTTGTGCTTTCCCTGTAAAAACGCCGCCTAGGTGGGGTTGTAATTCTTCTGGTGCCACTGATTTTCCACCTGGCCGACAAACCGTCATTCCATTACTTGGGATGGTTGCTGGTGCTTCCTCTTCTTTTTTGCCAATGCCTTGCCCTAAAACAATAAATAAAAGAAATCCAATACAGACGAACAATCCTATCGTGAAAGTAGAACTCCCAAAAAGAAATGTCAGTAACCAGGATTTCTTTTTCTTCTTCTTTTTTTGTTCTTGTGCAATCTCTTCTTGTACCGTTTTATCTACAACTTCTTTTATTTCTGGTCTCATATCATCCCTCCCCCCTTACAACATGTATCAAGATTGATTGGAATACTTTCGAACAAGCAGCCCATATGTAAGGGCCAAAAGGATAGGTATAATCGCTAAAACATGAAATAGTAACGTTAAAAGAGTAGATTGCTGGGTTTGTATAAAGTCTAATAATCCAAAATGACCGATTCCTACAAACCAGATAAAAAAGGCTAGTTTGG
This sequence comes from Bacillus sp. BF2-3, assembly GCF_008368795.1. NCBI lineage: Bacteria > Bacillati > Bacillota > Bacilli > Caryophanales > Bacillaceae > Bacillus > Bacillus sp. BF2-3. The sequence goes on along the minus strand of NZ_QOSA01000057.1, from coordinate 14,302 downwards.
CCCTGTCATCAATAGGGCAACGTAACTCATTATGGATAATTTGGAGAGTTAAAAGAATGAGCGTATACCAGATAAGTAACCCTAAACCAATCCATCCTAATAAATCTGTCGGCCATTCTCTCTGTATGAAAAGAATGATTATGTTCATCCACCCTAAACACCCAATACAGAGAAAAATACTGATACTCACCATTTTCATACACGTTAATCCCCAGTGTTTCATAGCTATATCGCTCCTTTTTTCGTAAAAAAATAGTAAAGTCCTAAAAGTCTAGGACTCTACTCATCTTTTTTTGGTGGCTCCAAATCATCTAAATCATCTAAGTTATCTAAGTTATCTAAGTTTTGCGGTTCAGTAGAAGGCATCCAATTTTCACTTCCCGCGGCTACAGCTCCATATTGTATATCTGGTGTATCGATTGTTTCCGCTTCTCCTTGGATCGGTTCATTTTTGCTCACTTCCTTCTCTTTTACTCGTGTTAAATCAGAAGAGGAAATGGATTCCGTTGGGATAAATGAGTCAGAAGAATTTTCATCTCGTACAGTTGACTCGACATCTATATGAGTATTTTTTGCAACAATCTCCCCAGACTCATTCACTTCTGCAGGAATAGCATCTGGAATATCTGTACTTGTTGTTTCTGTTGTATAAGGTACAATGACACCTTCTTCATTTACATCTGCACGAATTGTGTCTGGTATTAAAGGTTCATTTGCCTCTGTTTCAATTGGTGTTGAGATTTCTTGTTGTGGAATATGTGTTGAAGTTTCCTGTTCTGGCTGTATTTCTTCTCTTGAAATATCCATCGGAATTTCTTCTGTTGGAATGTCTTGTTGTGGGATATCGGATGGGATTTCTTCAAATGTTTCATGATCTGGTGACACTTCCTCTAATGGAAGTTCTTGTGTTGGTACTTCTGTTTGAATCTCTTCATATGCCTCCATATCGCTTGAAACTTCTTCTAGTGGTATTTCTTGTTCTGGTGACTCTGATTGGATCTCTTCATATGCTTCCATATCAGTTGAAACCTCTTCCAATGGTACTTCTTGTTGTACATCTCCATGTACTTCTATATCAGTCGGAATTTCTTCTAGTGGTACCTCTTGTTCTGGTACTTCTGTTTGAATTTCTTCATAAGCCTCCATACCAGCTTGTGTTTCTTCCCCTGCTGGGATTTCCTCATCTTCTAAAGATATAAGCTCTGGTTGAACCTCCATTTCTGATTCTTCTACATCTGTTCCTTCTTGTTGTCCTTCCATTTCTTGTTCTAATGCTTCTTTATCTAAGCTGATAAGATCTTGTTGCAATGGCACCTCTTCTTCACCTGGTGTCGCTTGTTCTTTCCCTTCCGCTTCCTGCTGTGGTAAATTCCCCTCTTTATCACGATCCTGTAGGGAAATAAGCTTTCCTTTCTTTTTATTCTCTTCTTTTTCTTGTTCCGTTTGATTGCTTGGTAATTCGTTCGGTATATTTGCTTGTATCAATGGATTGGCTTTTGTTTTTTCATCGTCTGTCCCTGTATTTTCTAACTGGCCGCCTGCCGCTGCTAATTCTGCCGCGCTGTTAAAATGTGCTCCCATTTTGTCTCCAATATATGAAATTGTATTTCCAGCATATTCTTTCCCTTTATCTACAACATTTTCAGTCATAAGGGTTATGTCTGTGACCGTTTTATATACACCTTTTACTCGCTTAAAGGCCGTGGCAATATTATCTCTAAACAGATAGCACAGAACGAAAACAAGGATTTGGAAAATCATTGTAGACACATATCCTGCAACGCCCGCTTCTGGTAAGACATACAGTAATTCTGCCACCGTAAAGATGATAACAAGCATAACAGACATAAAGATTTTTAATGCCAATGGGCGAATCCATTGTGAAGCCCAACTTTCAATGACTCTGCGGTGTCCTGGCAATAGAGCCACCGCCATGACGATTGGTGAGATAATACTCATGACAAGGAACCATAATTGGAATGCTACAATCAATAAACAAAACGCGATTACTGGAACACCTGCGAATGTATTTACCACATAATACATGACTGTAAATACAAGACGTTCTCCTACAGACGTAACAATCATCATTTGGTTTCCTCTTTTTATTTCCTCTTGTACCATGCTCTCCCTGTCTTTTCCTGGTGCTGTCGCTAATAATTCATCTACTCGTTTAGTACCTAATTTTTCTTTTGAATCTTCCCCATACTGTAAAAATAAATATGGTCGTTCAACTAACAAATCCCAAATCTGCTTTTTCACTGAAAAGATTGCATCCGCTTTAGAACGTCCTGGATCACCTGCAACTGTGCCCGTTGCTTTCGCTAACACCGTTACACTAATTTCAGAACTAATTGTATTTGCACTCTTTAAAATCGTACCTGCGTTTCCGATGTACGTAACAATAAAAGCAATGACAAATACTGTTTTCACTAATTCACTTAACCCTTTAGATGGTTGGCGTTTAATAAAGAAGATATAACCTGCGTAACAAGCGGATAACACACACGCAATACCGATAATTGCTGGGAATAGCCCTGAAGATAAAAAGCCGCCTTTTCCAATACCAGCAATATTTTGCATAGCCGCGCCTAATTTGTCCGCTACGGTATCTACAATGTCGAGGTTTAACGCTTGATCGACTAAGAAGATGGTTAATTGTCCCAGAATGACATTTAACTGAAAGGCCATATTCGCAAACCATTGACAGGTTGTATATAGCATCCTTTGTAAATCTTTCCCTACGCTATCATCACCAAATAAGTATCCACCAACCTTTTGAAACACGTTCTTATCTTCTTCCTTTGGTTGATATGTGTCGATTTCGTAATACTTATCTTTGTAAATACCATCTGTGTACCCACTAAATAGATTTTCGGAAATTCTTGCTCCCTTTTGTTCCTGTTTTTCTTCTTTTTTTGTATCTTCCGCTAGGGCCACATAGGACCCTAACGGTAGTAAAAAGAATACAAGAATCATACAAATAGAGAAGATTTTTTTCATTCCTTTTGCCTCCATTTATGAACATGAACTGGTTCCATACTTCCTACAGTTGAATTTAAATTGTTCCAGTTCCATTCGTAATTTTTCCATTTCCCGTCCTTTTCGTCTTTTACCATTCTAAGATATAATCCCATTTGCGCTTGTTCTACAGGGTCATAATATTTAACTCTGTAATAATACTCATTTTTATCTTCTTTCAAATCATATCTAAACAAGTCATATCTTTCTTTCATTTCTTGGCTAATATTTGGATTCCTTACTCCTTCTTCCATAAATTTATATTTTTTATATTGAAGATCGTTTAATTTTTTTGTATCCATTTCAATATAAGCCTTTACATATTCCATCGCGGCTTTATCCGCTTCTTTCATATCACGTTCTTTCTGACTTTCTTGTTGATTTGCATTGCCTTTCGTTTCATTTGAGCAACCCGCAACTCCCGTTACCATCAATATTCCTGCTACACATAGTCCAGATAACATACGTAATTTTTTCATCATTCCACCCTCCATATACAGATAATTTTGAATACTCTTATCTGTATTGTAATACGAATTACGCCAATTGTTTTGCGCGTTCTTCGTCTGTTTTCGTAGAGGAATCAAATGCAGTCTTTAATTCATGAAAAACAGGATCAATTTCTACAACAGCGGTTCGGCCAAAAATGTCCTGGAATAAAGCTTCGCCGCGTTTAAGCTGGCGTAACATTAAGATATTTTCTTCTGTGACCGGTAAGTTATAGTAACGCAACATTTCTTCCGCTTCCTTATCGTATTTCAACGCAAAACAGAACTTCATCCCCACATTGGCAACCTCTTTGTTTTCAGATTGATAATCAGATGCATTTTGCGTTCCTAAATACAAGCCGATATTGTGATAACGTCCTTCTCGAATGATTTTGTCAGAAGACGCTGCACCCTCTTTATTTTTCAAAATACTAGATGCCTCATCTTGTAGATATACTTTGAAAATACTACGGTCGGAATGCATTAAAGATTTTCCAAATGCCGCTAACGCAATTAAGATACTACGAGATAATTTGTCTGTAACACTTTCATTCTTTTCCTCTGATTTCGGAATGCGTAAATGTTGAATTTGTAATACTTGTAATGGGCGTTCTAGGCTTAATACGCGGTAATCTTGACCTGGTCTACCAAACAATAAATCTCCTAGCTGGATGCCTTCTAAGGTTGCTAAACGATTTGTAAGAGCGTTTAACCGTTCTAATTCAGTTGGCAATAAGTTAGGTTCTTTTTTCATTTTCTCTAGCTCTTTACGAACCAAAGTTAAACATGCATCTTCTTTTTCCGCCACTCGTTCAATCGCTTTATATAAATAGTCATATCGGATATCCTCTAAACCTACATCCGATAGAAACGTCAAAATTTCAAGTGCTAAACTCTTCGCATCTTCTATCGTTGCACTTATTCGGAATGGGTCTAAACAGCCCGCATCCTCTTTATTCTTCCCAAGTGTCCATACTTGCAAGGTATCCTCGCTGAACCCTGGCAATAATTCTGGCCATCTTGTGCGATCCCCCTTAGGATCGATGATAAATGCCCTTCCGCCACTCATAACAATCCAGAAGGCGAGTAAATTCATTAAGAAGGATTTCCCTTTCCCTGTTTGCCCCGCAAACATAACCGATAAACTTTCAAACGCTGTTACAATGTTGTCTAATGCTTTCGCCGCGAGTTCTGGACGAATAAAAACAGGACGATTTAATTTCTTTGTCTTTCCAATGTAAAACCCTTGATTATCGCCAATTTGTGTTGTCGCCCCGAACATTCCTTGTGCAAGTACGCCTGGTTCCACAAATAACTTAAAGTCCGTATTATAACGTTTAGAGCCTGGTAAGAACTCGTAGAAGTATGCTAATTGTTCTCCATATGGATTGACCAATTCAATTTTCATTTTGCGATATTCTGTAATCAGCGTATTGACGCGTGATTTTAATGTTTTCGCATCTTCTGCATATACACAAAACAGTACACTTAGTTCATATCCAGGTGCTCCCGTTGTTTCAAATCGATCTTTTACAATTTTGACGCCTCTTGCTTTACGATCAATTGTTAAATCTGTTGTACGACCGCCTACCATTGCTTGTTGGCGTTGATCGTTTAATTCCAGTTCACTGTTCGAAAGTTTTTGGGTAACCATCTGGTTTTCTAAATGATACGCTCGAATACTCATTTCAACAGGAAACTTTAATGAATGAGATTGAATGCGATAAATCCACTCTCCACCAGGAAAAGCCGATATTTCGGGCATATCTTTCACCGCAAGAAAAGCAACATGAGAGGTTTCCATTTCCCCTTCTTCATTTTGTCTTTCGAGTATAAGAGAACGCCCTGGGCTTTCATCAATCACCGTATCCGTTAAATGCACCATTTCTTGTAAATCTGGCCGACGTACTTTTACCGCCTTTCCTTCTTCATTTTTCAAGGTAACTGTAGAACCTACTTTCCAGTTTTGATCCCGATTCAGTTCTTTCATGCCACGTTTGAAGTTATGATGGAATAAAAAGCGCGTTGTTGACGGTTTCGCACGTCTTGTATTATGAAAGGCCCCTCTAACCTGGCTAAATAACACGTCTTCTACTTCTAAATAATTTTCGATTTCCTCTTCTAAAATATCCGTCACATTCATACCCGATATATTTTGAGCTGTCTCTGCAAACCCTTCTCTAACCTTCTTCATAAACTTCCATGTTTCTACGACAGGGTTACGAATTTGTCTTTCTTTCTGTTCCATATTCAGTTGTACTAAAACGAAAAAGCGATATTCCATGTTCTCTTTCGCAATGGCCGCATTTCGTAAGTATTCTTTTACCTTTTTAAAAAGAAAGCGTCCTGTAGGTGCCATTGGCCCTTTTAAAGTGGAAATATGTTCATCCAGAATTTCATCTGAATTTGTTGTACGAGGAATCACAAGCAAGTGGATATCATATTCTTGATGGGTAAATAGAGCGAGTTGATTGCGATAATATACTTTTTTTGTACTTTCGTCTTGATGATCGTATTCAAATCCGTCTACTTCATACACTGCGGATACTTTTCCGTCTGTACTAAACGCTAAATTCTTTTCAACGTGCTTTAATGGTGGTCTGTTCATCTTTTTCAACATATTCAACTTCCTCCTTTTGGGGTAAAAATGTTACATCATAAGCGTGTATGTCGTTCTCTTCTTCACTGAATGAATGTACGATTGGTAAATCTTTGACGTCATGTTGTACACATACATGACCATAAAACACATGTTTTTTAAGTTTGGGTACATTCACCAAGCGACTACTTTGATGCTTCCGTAAACGAAATGTGATCCAGGACCGAACAAAAGAGAATAGTGATTTTCCATCTGTTTTATATTTATCTGCGCCCCATACGAGGAAAAGAGGAATTACACCGTAATACATGAGCCAAACTTGGTCGATCATATCCCCAAAAATCCATTTAAAGGGAGGAAGGAAGCGGAAGGCTACAAGCCCCGCTTCTACCGCCGCAAAATAACCAAGTGCCCTCCATGTAACCGCACGCGGAAGACGATACCCCATAATTTCGTACTGTCTTCGCATATAGTTCATATAGCTTCCGAAACAATAGACAATGATAGATTTTGATTCTTTTTCTTTCATGTAGCCCTCTTCCTTTCCATCCCTTACTTAGACGCCAAACAATCCGCCTAACCACGTTCCGATTGTTTTTAATGCATCTGGTTTGTTAATGAAGAATACAACAATTCCACCGCCAACAATTAACGTAATCGCTTTTCCCCATGCGCGCTTTGCCGCTACGATCAAGATAACAATGATAAACGCACAATATAACGCGTATGTTCCTTGTGTCTTCATCATTTCGAAAAATCCTTCTAACCCGATTCCTAACACAAAATGATTTATATTGAACATATACATGCCCCTCTCCTATTTTGTTTTTAAGTCTGTTACAATCCATTGCTTTCCATCTTGTTTTACAAACAACGTATAACCTGTTTTCATTTTCGATTCAGAATGTGGATCAATCATAGATACCTCTGTTTGTACCTCATATGTGCCTTTTGTTTTTCCTGGATAAATCTTAGAGGAAAGTACATTTTCAAATTTCATGGCTCCTTCTAACCCTTTAATATCTGTATTGGCTAAAACATACGCGAGTTCTTTTTGTGTTGCGGTGGTATAGGATTTAAAAAAGGTTGGTAAAAATTCTCGAATGTCTTCTTTTACAGTGATTTCATGAATTTCCTCTCGTTCTTTTCCTGCTTTTTCTTCTGGTACTTCTGCTTTTTCATTCACCTTGACGATTTGAGGGAATCCACTAATCACAAAAGCCTTTCCATCTGTTCGAACAGGAACCGACACTTGCTGGATCACCTCCTTATCCTCTGGCCCGCTATTATCTGCTTTCATGCGGCTTAATTTGTATTTCACTTTAAAAATTACGCTTGCTTCTTTATCTGTAACCTCATCTACTCTTAATACAGTTGCATATAGAAAATTGGAATCCCATTGCATACTTACAAAATCTAAACCAACTTGCGGATCAAACGTTTTCGGTATATAGGGATGTAAGCGTTCTGAACGCTTCTTCTTGCCTTCATCCCCTCTTTGCCATGTAAAGTATTCCTTTGCGAATCCGCGCGCAAATTCAATTGCTTCTGGACGTGTAGAAAGGTTTTGTTTTTGCGTAACTTCCTTTGGAGTAGTACTGGCCTTTGCTTGTGTATCCCCCTTTCCTTTTACTACGGTTGTGATGGATACAATTAGCATCCAACTAAACAGGAGCCAAAAGGCCCATTTTCCAATTAAGCGACCTTTATAAGAAGGAAGCTTTGTGGCTTTCCTTGCCTTCCCTTGTTTACTTTCAAATGTTTTTGCAAACCACTGTTTCACCTTTTGAACCATATTCATCCCCCTTTCAATTTCGGTACTGGCGTAAAGATCGTTCGTAGCAATCACAAGCGAATGAAGCCATACCAACCGCGGTTGATTCATCTTTTATTTCATTTCTTGCATAATTGATAAAATTGTTGAGTTTCGTTTGACTGCCTGTGATATATGGGAATCTAGCATGAACCACATACTGTTTATCTTCATCCCTCCCCACTTCAAAGGACGCTCCATCTGTAGCCCGAAACGCCCTTACAAACTCTAAACCTTCCAATTCGTCCATCATGCACTCTCCTTTTCTCTTAAAACTGTAAGAAACTTATTTGCCTTTTCTTTAAACATCCACCCTTTGTCTATCCTTGCTTGCTCGAACATGTCATAACAGCTGATTTCACGCTCGATTTCTAACATGGCTTTTTCTTTTGTAAGCTCTACCCCATCACACTTCCATTCCAATTCATCTGTATTTAATCCAATTTCTATTTCGATAATTTTTCCGTTTTCCATCAGATAAAACTTCTGCATATATACATCTGTTTGAGACAAACAAATCTCATGTACTTCCTCACAACCCATTCCCTCATAGATTTCCACTAGAAATTGAGCTTCAACTTCTCCCACATTTCCTCTTTCATAAGTGTTTTTATGGGTAAACATTGTCTATCTCCCCCTCATCTTTTTTACTCCTTATCTATCCAAAGGTGATGATCCGCCAACTTAGATGCAATATCCGCCATTTCATGCGGAAAAACTACTTTTATGAAAAGAATCATCCATGCTAAGAAACAGAAAATGAACATCTCCCATTTTTTTGTGTAAATTGCATACCCGATTAACACAAACATGACGATACTGACGACAATACCTACCAAAATGGGATTTCCATGTGAAGATATTAGACTAGGATACGGCATCTTTTAGCCCCCCTTATGATCGACCATCTTCCATATTCCCACTACCACCAGGAAGAAAAGCAAAACACCTTCCCATCCTTGTGTATAGTAAATTTCCACGACCTTACTTTTCACCGCTTCCCAGGCTTCTCTTGATCCTGGTACTCTTTCAAATAACCAATCTGAAAAGATAACTAACAGAAAAATACTGGCGCTTATCGATAAAATAAACCGAAACACATTTTTACAGCCTCACTTTCTTTTCGAGATTCTGAATATTGCGATAAATATTGCCGAATGGGTCTTGTAATATATCTTGAAACAGTGTGATAAACACTGGTATCTCTGGACTACTTACCCCTTTTAAGTAGCGAATCAATTCTTTTTCTCTACTTTCACTACCCGCGATAAATACCAGGCGCCATTGCAATATTTCATACCCCATACCAACATGCGTCCGATACTCTGCCGCTTTTCCCTCTTGCGCCATGAAATCGTTATAACGGATAATCTTTTTTTCTAATACTTCTTTTGACCCGTAAGAACGTTCCATTTCCATAAATACACCAATGTTTTTATCAATCGCTTCTTTTAAACCAATCACCGCAACTCCATCTGGGCGTATGACACGACTTTTTCCTTTTGCATATTGAAATGTGGCCCGCGGTTCATTTATCCATTCCTTTAATTCCAATCTTTCTTCTCTCTTCGATATTAATGTCATGGCACATTCAATCTTTGCTAGCATTAAACTGTGATACACAAAGGATGCTGAACGTTTGGACCAACTATTTTTCCAATGCACTTCCCCTCGAAATCCACGAACCATTTCAACTCCTTTGGGTGTTAATGTATAAATCCGTTGAGGTTTCGCAAATTTTCGTTTCTGATTCCTCGATGATGTAACAGGTAAATACTCGTAACGGATATAACCCGCTTGTTCTAGCTTATATAAACGATTCGTTACCGATTTTTTGGTATAATCTACATACACCTTTTGATGAATGTACTCAATATCCAAGTAAATGTGTGTATGCAAATTCATGAGTAATTGTTCATCTGTGATTTGAAATAAAATGTTTCCCATGCCCCTTACTCCTTTTCCCAACTATCGAAAATACTTACTTCTTCTTGTGGTGTATCTTCTTTTATTTCTACATTTTCTGTTTCAATTGATACCGCTTGTTCTTTTTCGATTGTTGTAACAGGCTCTTTTACTGGCTTATTTTCTTTCTTTCCTTCTGTTGTTGTCGTAGCTTGTTTTCGGAATGGGATAATTTGCGCTTGTTGTGCGGGTTCGACTAGCTCTGTTTCTGAAACAGGTTCTTTCACCTCTTCATTAGAAGATAGTTTCTTTTCTAACTCATCAAATCCCGATGTCACAACAGGTTCTTCTTTGGTTAAATTGACTTTTTCGGCTTGTTGATACTTGCCTTTTCCATATAGAAACTCATCAATTTCCTTGTCGATTTCTAATCCTGCTTTCCCATTTTGTTGCTCTAAAGAATGAATCTTTGCTCTGGTCCATTCATTTGATGCATGAATTTCTTTTTCGTTTTTATAATTCGCCGCTTTTCCATTTGGTAGGTATCGGTCTAATGGTGGAACACGTATCGTACACCACACATTTTTTGCCTCACCTCTGATATAATCTTGTGTTTGAATCGCTACAACTAAGTTAGGAAGGTTTTGCAAATACTCTGTACGGAATTGCTTTTGCATAATGCCTTCTAACGTTTTCGCGGAATTATGACCTTGCCTACATACAAAGTAATTTCCGCCCGCCTCTGTTAACATGTCTGTTAACTCTCTGTCTAGCTGTCCCGAAACTTGCTGGGTAATCACCCATAATCCAAATCCATGCTTCCGATCCTTCGCAATGATTTTCGGAAGAACGGGTACTGGCACGTCATGGGCTTCATCTATTACGCCTAAATGTAGTTTTGAACCATGCGGCCGCTGTTGGGCGATACGGTGATATTGATTACAAATGTAACCGACTGTTAGTAATGTATCTTCTTTTCCCATGCCCGCTAAATCATAAAAGATAAGGTGGCCTTCATCCATCCACTTCCGAATTTCTAAGGAAAAGCCTGTTTGCCCGTACATACGCTTTAAATACAGCGTATTACGGAAGATATCTAATCGGTTTAAAATTGCCTGTGTGCTGTCTTCTAATGCGCTTCCTACTTCATATTTCCAAAAATGAGAGTAATATTTTTGTTCTGGTCCTTGTAAATTGGCGATTACATTTGCTCGAAACAGTTCATCACTTATGAAGAGTGGGATACTTAAAATCGTATGAATTTGACTCTTATCACAAAGTAACGTCCCAATAATCGCTCTTAGTAATCTTTCGGTTTGTTGTGCTTGCCCTTGAATCATTAACTTAATCATTTCCATAATGGATTCAACCACTGTTTGGATATCTTCATTTGGAAAACGATGAAACAAATTCAAAGCTGGCGGATGATCTGTGTTTCGAAAACGGATAAAGTGCACCTTACTCCAATCCACTTCTTTCCCATCCTTTTCCGCTTTTAAGAGTCGATTCATTGCTACATATGCCAAATCTTCTGTTGGATCAAATAGAGATAATCCACCCGCTTCATTCGGATTTTCTAGCCATTTATCAATGACACTTTGCATTAACCTCATGGCAATGGTACTTTTACCAGACCCAACTTTCCCCGTAATGTAGCCATGATTCTTGAAGAAATCTTCTCGAATTTTTACTAATCGATCCTTAATATAGGGATGCATCACATGACCAATTGAAATGCCTTCGGCCAATAAATCATTTGGTATCATGTTTTCACCTTTATCTAGATACAAAATGTTGCGCTCTATCTTGCTATTTTTATCCCCTGTTACGTTGGGAAGATGGAACAAGTTTAATAGCTCTGATCCCGTCCAGATCATTTTCCCGTATACGGGATGTGGTACAGCTGGCATACTGCGTCTAAACCGTCTATATCTCAGCTCATTCACATCAGCCATAATACTTGCCACCATATGCCCTAAGTTCTTGATAACAGGTACACCAGGATAATAGTCACTTGCAAATGAAACAGATACTTGAAATGCGACTTCATTTTTGGCAAATCGCTTATTTAATGCGCGAATTTCTTCTTTTTCAAAGGCATCTAGCCCATGCTTTTTCTTCTTTCGAATGGCCTTTTCTGCTTTTCGAATCCCTTTTGTCAGCTGATATCCGTTATCTGGTGTAAAAGCAATATCAATCCATGTCTTTTCTTCCATTGCACTTCCTAACATCGGTAATACATCACGTGTATAGCGTGCTAGTGATAATGTGGCATCTAGCCGCTTTCTCTTTAATACCATCCGTCCTCCTACCGCTTTTCTTGTTGGAAATGGCATTTCTTCCTTTAGGACGGTATAAATTTCACTGTGGGTATAGGCGCTTTGTATCGCTTGCACAACCTGTTTGATCTTATCTTCTGGACCACCTACATAAAAGCGAACACGCTCATTTTCTCCCTCTGGACGATACATCGTCATGCGATACCAATCGCGCCCTTTTAACAGACGTTCTAAAGGTTTTCTCCCCGAACCATGTACATGCCGAATCATTTGCCCTAGCTTATCTGGTGTAACTTCATCATCTATGTGAGGGATGAATAATACATATCGATACCGCTTCTTTTCTAGGTATAAATAGATGCCATGTAAGACAATTCGTATGACAATTCCTAACAGGATCAATAAAGCAATCCCACGAAACACACCGACTACAGTTGGCACCAGCTTCATCAATTCTGTGAGGATTTTTTCTTTAGAAAACCAGACAAATGCGACAGCTCCTATACCTAAAAGCATTTTCCAGTTCTTTTCTATGAAGTTTTCAATTTCTTTGTCGAGCTTGCTGTGCGCCACTTCTTCACTTCCTTTCTATCCTTGAAATGGCCTTATGCAAGGGCTACTAGTTTTTCACGATGCTTTTGTGATCGTTCTTCAGCGGCTAGTTGAATTAGAATTTGAGGTTGCATGATTCCGTTTTGAGGTTGATTAATTTGATCTAAGAGTGTTTTATAGTTGAAGAGTTCTTGCTTTACTTGTTCGATATCTAATTCACCATCTACCGTTACTTGTTCTTTCCAGAACGTTTCCCAGCATTCTTGACGATTTTGATACGCTTGTTTTCCCATCTTACTTCCTCCTTTTAAGTAGGGAGGATATTCAGTGAAAGAATGTCCTCCCATGAATATTATGATTTGCGCGCTTTTTTGTAAGGGTCTAGCGTGACCAAGAGAGAAGAGAAAATCATGTTTTTTCCCATTCTTCCCGCCCATTCTTCTGTACGCTTATTTGTTGAAGGTGTATGTGTTGTATGAGGAACTCGCCCGATATAAAAACCGCGTTTACTTCGCATATGCTTAATTGGTTTCATAAGAAATCCTCCTGTATTGTTTTATCTCTCTATATCGCTAAATAGAAATATTCTGTATACCTAAGAGGTTTCATTCATTATGAAGCTACTAAATCTAATTCTTCTAAATCTGTAGAAAGGATCGTAATTTCTTGTTGGTGCTCATTGAATAGAACATGTTGGATATTTTTTCGCAACTGAAACCCATCTTCCACCAATGCAAGTAAATATGATTTCGTATATTTCCTATCATTGATTTGATAATGTACATCAAATATGCACATTTGATCCCGCCCTCCCTTATCAGTTGAGAGTGTTTTACACTTCTTGATTCTTACGTTTTCTATATACGTAAACAGCTAGGATGCTACCAAGAACGACAAATGTAACACCAATCCATTTCCAATATGGATTTTCAGCTTTGCCGCCTGTTGTTGGTAAATGGCTTTCTACTTTCTTAGGTTGTTCTTTCATCGGTTGTGGTTGTTTTACAATGTGTTGTGGTTTCTCTGGTGTTGGTACAGGTTTTTCAATGACCTGTGGTGTTTGTGGCTTCTCTGGTTGTGGTTTTGGTTGTTCTGGCTGTGGTTGTTCCGGTTGCTCTGGTTGTGGCGTTTCTGGTGTTGGTGGAACTTCTTTCTTCTGATCTGCTACAACATGTTTGATAATCTCACCATCTGTTTTAATTTCAAAAGAAAATGTTTCTTCATTGATTAAAAATCCCTCTGGTGCGAATGTCTCTTTATATGTGTATTTACCAGCTGGTAATTTCTCAAACTTTGCAATACCTTGTTCGTTTGTTTTTCCTTTTACAACTTCCTGGCCTTGCTCGTTATAAATTGTAAACTCTGCACCTGGTAACTTATTGTTTCCATCAGCTACGTCTACTTTTGTAATTTCTAAGCTACCCTCAATCTTTTTGTTTTTTACGATGTGTTTAATAATTTCTCCATCCGTTTTAATTTCAAAGGAGAATGTTTCTTCATGTGACACATAACCTTGTGGTGCAAATGTTTCTTTGTATGTGTACTTTCCTGCTGGGAGTTTATCGAACTTCGCAATGCCTTGTTCGTTTGTTTTTCCTTTCACGACTTCCTGTCCTTGCTCGTTATAGATCGTAAACTCTGCACC
>NZ_QOSA01000056.1:0-37687 GCF_008368795.1 Bacillus sp. BF2-3 | reverse complement strand
TTAAGTTGATGGATGTGTGGCGGTACCCCCATTAAAAGTTATAGAGAAAAGGGGCATGTAGAATGGAAGAAAGTCGTATTTCCTTTTAGCAAGAGTTTAAAGAATTTCTTATTATGATTGTCTGTTTTTGGTTCATTATGTTTCTCATGTATGGTGAAAGCCTGTTACAATAGTAAAGAATAAATTGGGTACAAATTGATAATGAAATGGGGAAATATGCTGGATGAAAGCAACCGGAGTAACTAGAAAAGTGGATGAATTAGGGCGTATAGTAATTCCAAAGGAACTTAGAAATACGCTTGGGATTAAAGAAAAATCACCATTAGAGATTTTTGTAGAAGGGGAAGACATCATTTTACAGAAGTATCAGCCTGGTCATGTTTGTGCATTAACAGGAGAAGTGTCAAATCGCAACATAGCATTAGCAAAGGGTAAGATCTCATTAAGTCCAGAAGGTGCAGAACTATTAATAAAAGAAATAGAACAGTACCTTGTCAAATAAGTGCTCCTTTCAAGGGGCTTTTTTTATGGCTAACAAAATAATTTCACGTACCGCAATGTTTTAAAAAACTAAAACAATACAATACAATACTAGTCTACATTTAATCTTGTGTAGACTTCATCCGCTAAATGGAGAATGTATTGTGTATTTTGGATAGATTTTTTGCGAAATATGTCCCTAAAGCAGTATTTCGATTTAAATATGATACGATAGTTATATATTTGTTTTGCTAGTAAAAGGGGATGAGTGTCGATGAAAACCCACATAAAAGTAAATGGAAAAATCCTTCAAACAAATAAAAAATGGTCACATCTCAAGCAAAGACAAAGGCAACATATTTCTAATTGGTTACGTAGAGAATATACACAGTTTGTAAAAATACATTATAGAAAACCTAGGAAGTATGAACATGATGAGATTCTTCATGAAGTGATGAATCAAATACAGGAGCGTGAAATTTGGATTCCTAATGGTGAAGTAAAAAGATATTATCTAAGCAAAATAGGAAAATGGTTTAGAAAAATAGAAAGTGAATGGGAATCACAAATATCCAACAGTGAAAAGTAGCAGGTATTAGAAGAAAAGTAAATACAAAGAAACTAGGGGGCTCATTTCATGTTTAATTTACAAGAAGATATGTATGAACAATTGAAAGAAAAAAAGGGGGAAGTTACTGTATTTTTAAAGAATGGCGTTCCAGTACGTGGGCAGATCCTTGCAACAGATAAATTTACCGTCCTAATGATGGTTCATGGTAAACAACAACTAATCTACAAACAAGTAATCTCTACACTTGCTATTTAATGGGTACCGCCACACATCCATCAACTTAAGAATTCAGAATTACCCCAAAACGAAAAAATGAGCTTTTTGTTACAAGTTAGCACAAAATTTCGTTCTGGGGGTACTATAAAATTTTAGCTTGTTAGTAATGTAAGGCTACCCTAATTCCTAATTAGTTATAATATAAGAAATTCTCTCTATTAGTATATATTTGTGTTTTCCAGTTTCAGAATCCTTATTATAAGGGTTCTTTTTTATATTAAAGGCCTACAAGCTCTCGATAAACTACCGATTATCTCCATTAACAATGACACAAAGTATTTGCCAGAAGGGTTCCGTCTAACTGTAATATTTAAAATAAATCCCTTTATTTCACGACTTTTGGCAAATCGAACAAGACCTAGTTTTGGTAATTTTATTTTGTTTCCTACAACGGCAATATTTTCATTTGTTTGTTTTGTGGTATAAGATTGTACGTTATTCTTTTTAGATTTGAAACGCGGGGCACTATTTTGTTTTTTGAAAAAGCGTATATACGCATCCGCAAGGTTGCGAACAGATGACTGAATGGCAATAATATCCACTTCTTTTAGCCAAACAAACTCTTTCTTCATGGCAGGTAGTTTGGCAGAGCATGTACCATATGTTAAACCTTTCCCAGTTTCTTTGTATGCGTGATCCATAGGGGTAGAAAATGATTGAATACATAGCGAGAACAACCTATCATTTTGCTGATTAGAATTGCTTGAGAGTGATTTGGATAGATACGAAACTTATAGGCTTTATTAATCATCATTTGATTCACCTCCATTTCGGTATATGACTATTATATACCAAACGTACATTCGAAAGGTAGTGAAGTTACACTTTGTGTATGTCAAACAATTAAGGTGGCGCCCTGCCATCCTTTGTTCGAAGCCAATGCATCTCCCACCTACTTACTGGGCTGTGACCCTTCACGCTCCTTGAGGAAGGAGTCTTCTTGGCTAAAATGATAAAAGAAAACTGTATAAGGTGAGGGAATAAAGATTCAACACCACGGATTATCAATAATTGAAGTGTTAATGATTATATTAAAAAAGAACCTTCAATAGGTTCTTTTTTATAGTTGGTAAATATGTTATCAACAATAGATGGTAATAAAGATAGAAATCTAGACACTTTTTATTAATGGGCTAAGTTTTCTTAGGAAGAAATCTATTTCTCATGACTGATCGCTAGATATAATAGGATATATCATTTATTAATTTGGGTGGGTGATTTAGCTTTTAGAGTTTACCACAATTAAATTTAAATTTTGTTTAGGGACAAAATGTTAAAGTTATACATTCTGAATTAACAGAAAATTAAGGTGGTAAAAATCCTATTAAATCTTTTATCAGGTAACTCATATTTCTTTGGCCTTATTTTCATGGTATTACCGAACGTTTATATGTCTCTAAGGGAAAGAAATGCTTTAAGTTTTATTACCATCTAATGTTTGATTAAGATGGTAACATGAAAATAAAACGTTTACAACTAAAAAATAAAGAAAAAATATAAAAATTCGACTTTTTTCGACATTGCTACTATGAGAGAAAGAATCTAAATTAAGTACATGTCTATAAACAGCTTTCTAAAATTGGGGTAGTTGCAAATCCTCATCGAATAGAACAGGTTATAACTAAATTTATTACAAATGCGATTCGTTACACACCAGAACATGAGAATATAATTATTTCTACAATAGAAGAGAACGAACGTGTAAAAGTATGTATAGAAAATAAAGGGGCTCATATCGAGCCAGAACACTTAGAAAAAATATGGGTTCGTTTTTATCGAGGAGATACGTCTCGTCAACGTTCTAAAGGTGGAACAGGATTAGGCCTTGCGATTTCAAAGAATATACTAGACCTGCATGGTGTGGAATATGGTGTATTGAATACAGAAGATGGAGTATTATTTTTCTTCTATTTAAATAAAGACGTGTAGAATTTTCGTTCTACACGTCTTTATCATTTTTAAACAAAATCGACATTATCTGCATCTTATCTTTATCTGTTTCTATTAATCTATTTATTGTAAGTATCAGTTGAAACTAATGATTCAGTCGAGTAAAGGCTCAGCTTTATAAATAATTAATATGAAAATCAATAGAGAGAGGATCGGAAAATAATGAAAAAATCACAAAATAAGAAAAAAACAAGTGTAGTAACTAAGGGAATACTATCTCTAGGAGTTGTTTTAGCAACGACCTTTTTCACGTTCTTTTTAATAGGGAAATGGAACTCTATTCCAGCGAAAGGAGTAGCTAAAGAAAGTATGAAACAAGTTAACACGCAGCAACAAGAAAAGAAAAATGAAACATCACCGACAAAACAAAAAAGACCTGATGGAAAACCGGTAGGAAAGGTTGTTTATTTAACATTTGATGATGGTCCTAGCGAATTAACTGGGAAATTTTTAGATGTACTAAAAGAGCAAAATGTCGCTTCGACATTTTTTATGCAAGGTAGCAATTTACAAAATACAGGTTTTCAGGAAAATGTAAAACGAGCAGTAAAAGAAGGGCATTATATTGGTGCACATAGTATGACACATAATAGTGATAAGTTATACAAAAAAGGACAATTTGTACCAGAGATGAAAGAAACGTTAGATCTTATCCATGATATTACGGGTACAACTCCTAAACTAGTCCGTCCACCATATGGATCTGCACCAGGATTAAAGGGTGAGGAAATTCGTAATCAAATTGTAGAAGCTGGAATGAAAGTTTGGGATTGGACAATTGATTCAAATGATTGGAAATTAAAAGATAATCCCCAGCAAATTATAGAGGATGTAAAACGTACAACAACAGAAGATGTAGAAGTAGTGTTAATGCATGAAAAACCACAGACATTACAAGCACTTCCAGAAATCATTAAATTTTATAAGGAAAGAGGATATGAATTTGGAGTATACAATGAATCGGATCATTTTCAACTAAATTTCCAGAAAGATCAACGTCTATAGTATATACATGATTATCTTTAAAATTTGGTTTTTATCAGTAAAACTGTTATCTAATTTTACTAATAAAAGCACGGTAAGGAAGGAAATTGTATATGATAAAAAAAATAATTACAATCCCATTGATAGGTACCATCGCCTTATCAGCTTGCGGAAATCCAGATAATAAGACAGATATTACTAGTCCAGCCCCTAAAATTGACTCTTCTTCTACCACTTTTGAAAAAGAGCACATCTCTTCGTCTAATATAGATACTTCGACATTTAAATCTATTTTTGAATCAAGTGTATTTTTAGGGGATTCCATTACAGATGGACTTCATGATATTGACATATTAGACGAAAAAAACATTGTAAGTGGTATAGGGAAATCAATTGGAGATGCTCAAAAAAATATAGAGCAAGTGGCCAATCAAAAACCAAAAAATATATTTATTCTACTTGGGTTATGTAATCTTACTGAAACAAAAGAATCTGCAGTAACCCAATATACTCAATTGATTCAAAAAATAAAAGAAAAATTACCTGATACAAAAATAAATATCCTGTCAATTACACCAGTTACACCAGAACGTACACAAAAAGAAGAGCGTTATAAAAATATTAATGATTTTAACGAAGGATTTAAAATGATAGCAAAGAAAGAACAAGTGAATTTTATCGATTTGTCCCCGATATTTAAAGATAATTCAGATCTCTATGTTGAGGATGGCATACATTTTAAGCCGGAATTCTACCCAATTTGGTTGGAATATTTAAAAAATCAATTAAAATAAACAAAAATATTTTTGTATTATTAAATTACTATTTTTAATGTGTGTATTGTTTATACAAAGCTAATATAAAAAGGAAGTGAACTTTTGCAACTAGCAAAAATTCGCTTCCTTTTTTATTTAAACCAACTCATATTTCCTATCTTGAAATCGACCATTACCAAATCATTTCATTGATTATTAAACACATTTTTTTAAATCAAATCCCATATTTAACCTCAGAAATATAAGCATCAAATTATTCTTGTGTTAAGTTATTTAATAACTAATTTTCAAACTGTTGATTCTTTAAATTATATCTATATAATCTGCATCTTATCTTTACCAGTAACGATTAATCTATATTTTGTAAACGAAAGGTTCATATTGAAAAAAATAGCATCGTTATATACACCATCGCTTACGAAATAATGATTTGAGAGGAAGATATAAATGTTAAAGAAAGTATGTGTTTGTCTACTTACGGGGGTCATTTCCTTGTCCTCCGCAGCCTGTGTAAATAATAGGACTGAAAAAACATCAAGTGAGGTTACTCAAAATGCTACGCATGAGAAAACATCGAAAGATAGTGCGTATAAATCTATTTTTAAAAACAGTGTATTCTTTGGTGATTCCATTACTGAAGGGATGATTGATCAGGAATTAATCGGTGATCAAAATATTATTGCTGACAAGGGGAAAGTTACAGCAATGGCTATAGAGAAAGATGTTAATAAAGTAGTAGAAAAAAACCCTGAACATATTTTTATGAGCTTTGGAACGAATGATTTACTGATGCCTATGGACCTCGAAGGAAAACCTATCGAAAATCCAGTTAAGTTTTCAATTGATAATTATTCCAAATTAATACAGAAAATAAAAGAGAAACTTCCCAATGTAAGCATACACCTTTTATCTGTTACACCAGTTATGGATAGCGTATTACAGGAATATCCGCAATATAAACATATTGATGAATATAACGTAAAACTTAAAGAATTAGCAAAAGCTGAGAAAGCAGAGTACATTGATTTATCTCCAATCTTTGAAAAGAACAAAGATTTACATGATCAAGATGGTGTACATTTTAAAGCAGATTATTACAAACTATTACTTGAACAATTAAAAGGTTCTGTTAAGTAGTATCTATACTTAAAATTTACAGTTCGTATGTAAGGACTGTAAATTTTAAGAAAAAACAATTGTAGGAGGTGAAAGAACAGTGGTGTTCAGTAGTTTAATTTTTCTTTTCATGTTCTTGCCATTAGCTCTTATTATTTATTACGTATCACCTAAAGTACTTCGGAATTTTATATTATTTATCGTCAGTCTCATTTTTTATGCATGGGGTGAGCCGGTGTATATAGTCATTATGATATTCTCTACCATATTTGACTATGTTAATGGCGTGCTTATAGATAAATATAGAGATCGCAAGAGTATTTCAAAAGTGATATTTATTAATTCCATAATAATAAATTTAGGGATACTTGGTTTCTTCAAATATTATGGTTTCGTGGTGGAAAATATCAATACGATTTTTAACTTAAATATTCAGGTGGAGACCCTTCCTCTTCCAGTGGGAATCTCTTTTTATACTTTTCAAACCATGTCTTATGTAATTGATGTTTATTTAGGAAAAGTACAAGCGCAAAAAAACATTATTTCTTTTGGTACCTATGTTACGATGTTTCCTCAACTTGTTGCAGGCCCTATTGTAAAATACAGTGATATCGATAAACAATTACAAGAAAGAAAAGTAACATTAGATCGTTTTGGTGAAGGTATGGAATTATTTATTAGAGGACTGGCGTTAAAAGTACTTTTAGCTAATAATATAGGACTTCTTTGGTCAAGTGTAAAAGAAACTTCTATATCAGAACTTACAATCATTACAGCATGGATCGGGATTATTGCTTTTGCTTTCCAAATTTATTTTGACTTTAGAGGATATTCAGCTATGGCTCAAGGACTAGGTAAAATGTTTGGATTTGATTTTCCAGAAAACTTTAACTATCCCTATATCTCAAAAAGTGTAACCGAATTTTGGCGTAGATGGCACATATCATTAGGTTCGTGGTTTAGAGAGTATGTATACATTCCTCTCGGCGGAAATCGGACTGGATTAATTAAGCAACTTAGAAATTTACTTATAGTTTGGTTCTTAACAGGATTGTGGCATGGAGCGAACTGGAATTTTATTGTTTGGGGATTGTATTTTGGATTATTTGTAACACTAGAAAAGCTATTTCTTTTAAAATGGCTTAAAAATAGGATGAGCTTTATCGGACATGTGTATACACTTATCATTGTTCTAATTGGATGGGTATTTTTTGAATTTGAAAACTTATCAGTAGCAATGGATTTCATAGGAACAATGTTTGGCTTTAATCAATCCGTTTTCTTGGATAATAAAACTCTATATTATGTAACAACTAATTTTATACTATTTATTGTCCTTGCATGTTGTTCAACCCCATTCCCCAAAAAGACAATTGTATATATTAGAGAAAAACTGAAGTTACCAGGTGCTATTGGCATTCCAGTTTTTTATGTCATATTAGCAGCTCTTTCAACTGCGTATTTAGTGAATGACACTTATAATCCATTCTTATATTTTAGGTTTTAATGATAGCCTATAGAGTAATGAAATTGTATTTAGTTTGAAAGAGGTGAGTTATTTGAATCGGTATGAAAAAATATACAAACAAACAATGGCAGGATTATTGATACTCTTTATAGGGGGAATGTTCGGTATAAATGTACTAACTCCCAATAAAACATTCTCAGATGAAGAGAATAGAAAGCTAGAACAGTTTCCAGCGTTCTCTTTCCAAAATCTTATAGAAAAAAAGTTTACCTCTAACTACGAAAAATATGTATCTGATCAGTTTGCATTCAGGGACTTTTGGATAAACGTGAAATCTGATGTGGACCACAAATTAGGAAAGAAAGAGAATAATGGTGTGTATATCGGTAAAGATGGTTTTTTACTTCAAAAGTTTAGTGAGCCTGAAGAACAAGAGGTAAAAAACAAAATAGAAGCAATAAATGATTTTCATACTGCAAATCCTAATGTGAAAATGCAAGTCATGTTAGTACCAACAGCAATTAGTATTTTGGAAAATAAACTCCCAAATTATGTTTCTCATGGCGACGAGCTTACGTATATTAATAAAGTAAAAAAATCCTTAGATAAGGATATAAATTTTATAGATGTATATCCTGTATTGAGCTCAAAAAAGGATGAATATATATATTATAAAACCGATCATCATTGGACCACCAAAGGCGCATATTATGCCTATCAAGAGCTGGGTAAAAACATGCAGTTTACTCCTAATAAAAGTGATTCATTCAACATTAAACAAATTACAAATAGCTTTTATGGATCTCTATATTCAAAAGCAGGCTTTAGAAATATAGCCCCTGATAGTATTGAATTATATGAACCAAAGAAAGCTAACAAATATAAAGTAGAGTATAGTGATGAAAGCAAAACGTCAACTTCTCTTTATGAAATGAAGAACATCACGAAAAAAGATAAATATACTGTATTTTTCAATGGGAATCATCCATTGATAAAAATAAAAACTGATAATACGAACGGGAAAAAATTATTAGTTGTCAAAGATTCTTATGCAAATTCTTTACTGCCTTTTTTACTACCACATTTTAGTGAAATTCAAATAGTCGACCTTAGATACTATACAGATAGTGTAAATATGTTGGTACAGAAAAATAAAATTAATGATGTGTTAGTGCTTTATAATGGAAATACTTTCTTTGAAGATTCATCTATAAATAATTTATCTGAATAAGAGAATTAATTGTATTTAATATATGTCCTAGCTATCAAGAGCATTATCCTCGTCTTTAATTAATTTATGTTTATGGTGATATTCATTAAATAGGAATCGTTAGAATCCTTGTTTAAATTAAATGTTTGAAACAACTAAATGAAAAGGAGAAGTTAAACTAATGATAAATTTGTTGAAACTTTTTAATATAAAATTCGTTATTACTATTATTGTTTGTACGATTACTTTAGGAGCTTTAAGCGGTTGTTTTGGAAAAAAGGAAAACGTTCATAACCTTTCAGCTACAGAAATAGGGGAGAAGATTAAACAAGTTACTAATCTAGAAGAAATGAAGGAAGGGGATAGTAAAAAGCTTCAAAAGCTATATAACATAAATCCTGATGAAGTCGAGAGCTTTGTGTTATATACTGCTTCTACGAATATCAAAGCTGATGAAATTACAACGATTAAAGTAAAAGATATGAAAAATGTAGAAAACATTAAAGAGAAAATTTCAAGTAGGATTGAAAAAAAATCAAAAAGCTTTAAAGACTATCTTCCAAACGAATATTTCTTAATAGAAAAACATGTCTTGAAAACAAAAGATAACTATATCTTGTTAGCAATATCAAAGGATGCTGATAAAGTTGAAAAAACATTTGATGAAATTCTTAAGTAATATAAGCTTAACAAAACAGGGTGTTTTGTCATTTAAGGTTTTTTAGAAATTGGTTCTTGATAACGTACGAAATTTGCATTTTGTTGGCAATACCTCATTTAGTATCTAGTTGGTATATTTTGTCTTATTTCCCCTTTTCGGGGGATGGACAAAAACACCCTATAAGTGAATTATTTGTATTCCTGTTTATATAATTTAAACGAATAAATAGCTCCAATAAAGAATATAAAAGCTTCAAATAATATAAAGATTTGACGGAAATTCTCAGCAGCAACTAGTCTACAAGCAAGCTATTTCCACAATTCTTAAGTAATTCTTATTCCTTTTTCGAGGAAAGAGGAACTAACACAAAAAAAGAAGATTGATCTCAATCTTCTTTACAAAAAGGAACAGATGACAGATTACTACTCCAACTCTTAATCAAGTATAGATTAATGTATAGGAATATTCAATTAGTTTTGAACTTTCTCAACTTATCTTTTTTCTTTGTATCAGAAATCTACAAAGAAAAAAGATAAGATCGGGAACACAATCTTATCTTTAGCACAAGGAGTAAACAAAAGGATAACTATCATATTGTTATTATAATTTATTTTTTGTTAATTTTAAATATTAAAACCATACTTAGCAAGTATATCTATATTGAGAAATTTATTACAAAATTTGTTATAAATGACTTAAAACTCCAAAGTAAACTTTTATCCAAAAGTTTACTTTGGAGTTTTAAGTCTACAGAAAAGGCATAATCCCTTTGTTTTTAGTGAATCTATATTACGAAATTTATTACAAAATTTGTTATAAATGACTTAAAACTCCAAAGTAAACTTTTATCTTACTTTGGAGTTTTAAGTCTACAGAAAAGGCATAATCCCTTTGTTTTTAGTGAATCTATATTACATTTTTAATGAAAATAAACAAAGACTTTTTCTTATAAAAATTTTGTTTTATTAAGGAAATAAAATATACTAGACTATAAATCAATTTATAGAATGAGGTATAATACATTGAATAAACGACATATTTTTATAGGTGCTGCAATGAGCAGTATTTTATTATTATCTGCATGTGGTAATTCTGATAATCTTGTTACATCGAAATCAGGAAATTTGACACAAGAAGAATTTAATAAAAAGTTAAAAGAGACAGCAGGAAAACCTGTTTTACAACAAGTAATGTTAGACAAGATTTTATTAGATAAATATAAAGTTTCAGATGATGAAGCAAAGAAAAAAGTTGAAGAATTAAAAAAACAAATGGGCGATAATTTTAAAGCTTATTTAACACAAGCTGGTGCTAAAGATGAAGATGATTTTAAAACGAAAATAAAAACGCAAATAGCCTTTGAAAAAGCTGTTAAAGCTTCAGTTACGGAAAAAGAAATGAAAGAATACTATAAACCAAAATTAAAGGCAAGTCATATTTTAGTAAAAGATGAAAAAACGGCGAAAGAAATAAAAGAAAAATTAAATAATGGAGAAGATTTTGCAGCATTAGCAAAACAATATTCAGAAGATCCTGGTTCAAAAGAACAAGGTGGAGAATTACCTGAGTTTGGTCCAGGTGAAATGGATTCTAAATTTGAAGAAGCTGCTTATAAATTAGAAGCTGGACAAGTAAGTGATCCAATAAAATCTTCTCATGGTTACCATATTATTAAATTAACAGAGAAAAAAGAGTTAAAACCTTTTGATCAAGAAAAAGATAATATTCGTAAGGAATTGGAACAGAAGCGTTCACAAGATCAACAATGGCAACAACAATTCTTTAAAGATTTATTCAAGAAAGCAGATATAAAAATAACAGATAAGGATTTAAAAGATACTTTTAAAGAATTTGAAAAATAAAGCTATGTACAAAAAAATAACCCCTAGGGGTTATTTTTTTGTACATAGCTTTAAACGAATGAAATAAAATCTACTTACTTGCCTTAAAAATAAGTAGGGGTGTTCATTTCATTTTTATTATATCATCTTATATCTTAATTATTTCTTTTTATAAAAACTAACTATGTTATTGTCATATTTATGTTGAATAAGAGTTCTCTCCATTTCGCTATCAAGCTAAGGTTTTGAAGTACCCCCTAAATGAAATTTTTCTTTCTCTACAGATAGTGACTTTGAGAAGGTAGTTCATTTTTTCGTTTTGGGGGCGTTTGTTTTTCTTAAGTTGATGGGTATGGGGTAATATAAAGTTTTAGCTTGATAGCGATGAGGTGGTACCCCATATTTACCTTTTCTCTTTAATCATGTGAACGGTTTCTACTTCAGAAAGAATGGCTGTAGATGTGTCAAAATATTTGTACGCTAGCATAGAACAAGAGCATTGCTTCTTAATTAGTCAATGCTCTTGTTTTATTATGTTATTCATGTACTTTTGTTGTTTAAGTCGCATACCATCAGGTTACGGAAGCTCAAATTGTACCATAAAAAGAACGGCTGGCTAAGAATTGGGACAGGGCAGTGGATTTATTATGACTCTAGTTATATCGACTATGACAGATTATAAAAGACTTAATAGTTAAAAGAACAGGTCATATTCGGATATATAACTTACTTTCAGGTTGTGAAGAAGACTTTCTCCACAACCTGTTTTTGTGCCTGGCCTCCCTTTACCTATCAATACTGATAAAAAGAGGAGAAGGAGGGACTCATTATGATGTTGGCATCGGTAAATCAATGAGATTCTTTTCTTTAATTTTCCTTTTGGAACACAGTTTTTTATTAGCTTGATGGACATGAGGTGCCCTCTATAAGAAAAATATCTGTCTTAATTGAAAAGTTTTTTAGTTGTAACAGTTAATTTTTTGAATTGCTTCCGTAACATTAAATGGTCAATTTTTTGTAACATACCTAAAAAAAGCGTCACAGTAATGTGAAGGAAACATGGAAAAGTATTAATGTATTTCTATTATTATTTATTTGTAGCTTTTAAAGTATTTAAAACGATTTTGGTTGCATCTGCAATAAGTTTATCATCGTATGTAGCATCTTCTTTGTCATGATTAGAAAGGATGGCAAGAACAATTGGTTTTTTATTTGGTGGCCAAATAATTGCAATATCATTCCTTGTTCCATAAGAACCTGCACCTGTTTTATCAGCTACTTCCCATCCTTTTGGTACGCCCGCACGAATTAATTTATCCCCAGTCGTGTTTCTCTTCATCCAATCTACTAATAGTTCACGTTTCTCAGATGGTAGTACAGTTCCTAATGTAAAAGATTGAAGTGTCTTAGCGATTGCTTTTGGTGTACTCGTATCATGTGTTTCTCCTGGATTTACTTCATTTAATTCAGGTTCAAATCGCTCGGAATTAGTAACAGTATCACCAATTTCCCTCAAGATTTTTTCAAATGCGGATGGACCACCTAACTTTTTAAGAATTAAATTATGTGCTGTACTGTCACTATATCGAACAGAAGCATCTGCAAGTTCTTTTAATGTCATTCCTGTATCCACATGCTTTTCAGTAATTGGATTATAATTAGAAAGGTCTTCACGCGTATACGTAATCCTTTCATTAAGAGCTTCTATTGAGTTCTGACGTAAAAGAGCGCCCGCTGCTAATGATTTAGATGTAGAGGCAAATGCAAAACGATCATCTGATCGATAAGAAACAGTTTGATTCGTACCAGTATCCAGTGCATAAATACCGAGCTTGGCATCGTATTCTTTTTCAAGTTTAGCAAAAGAATCATCACCAGTATTTTCTTGTTTAATTGGATTTGTTTGTTTCGTTTGTTTAGGTGATTCAGATGGAGTATTACTATTGGAACAGCCTATTAGTGTTACACATGAAAGTAATACGACAGGTACAATCTTTTTGTAATGTGTAATGTTAAAGAACTTGCTTAATATGAACATAAATTTTCAACCTCTTTCAAGAATATATGGTTTTTCATACTGATGTAAGTAAAGAGAATATGGGGTAACAATCCTTCTGCAGCTAAAATTTTATAGGTTAAAGCACATGTAAGATATTTATATGATTGATAAGCTAGTGTTTGAGTTATTCCTTCTTCAATCTCACTTGCAATGCTTTACCTGTAAAAGGATTAAGCTTGTACCTCTTAAATACTCACCCTTCTTTTGCATCCTTTTCCTTTTCAAAATAAAAGTCCTTTCATATTTTTGTAATACATAAAATTAGATTTCAAACGGGATTTATTATATCTAAATTGAACATCTAATTTTAGGAACACATTTAATAGACAATCTAAGTAATAAAATTGTTCCACTTTAATATGAGGAAGAACTTGATGTTTAAATAAAAACAAAAGTAAATTTTTGCCCAGCAGTTTACGTTCATGATATTAATTCTTATACGTGTTTGGTAAAGAAAACATAATAAATTGCAAAAAAATACCGAAATCGAGTTCGGTATAGTGATGTACATATAAAAAACTTCTCTTTGCTATATCTCCCAAAAAGAGTCATTGCTAAGAGAATTATAAACTGTATTTTCAGAAATGTTACAAGCGTGTAAGAAAAATGTAAGGTAATTCAATATGAGAAAAATAATCTCACTACTACAATGAATAACAGATACGTTCACGAAAAAAATCTGTGTTGGGATATCAAGTTATTTTAGTTCTTAAAATATTTGACCGAGTATTACAGTTTAAATGAAGAAATACAAAACTAGACCATCAATAATGACAAGACAAAATATGATTCTATTTTTCTTACAGATTGTAGTTACTATGATTCACAACGCTTTTGCATTTCTAACTTGGCATCAATTAGGGCAAAAAACAAATCGGAAAATGTCCGCTATTCAAAGCATAATTGTTATATTAGTAAGATTAATTTGCATGCAAATTATTTACTTCCTTATTATTAGATTTCACTATATAAAACGCATATATACAAAATTATATTCAAAAAAAGATAACCCCCAAAATGAAAGTGTATACGTAGTCAATAGACCATGGATACCAGGATATAATCTTATGTTAATTATTATTAGGAGTAACAATCTATCTAGAATAGTATATAAAAACTATTAAATATTTAATTCATAAAAACAGAGGTGTAAAATGAACTTTATTTTCGATCTAATCGCTAGTTTTGCGATTTCTGCGATACTACTCACATTCTTGTTACTACTTGTATTTGTTTTTAGCTATTTTGTAGTATACAAAAAGTTATGTAAAGGAGAAAAAAAGCTTACTGTACAACAAATTATATTGTTTGTATTAATAGTAGGATACTATTCCTTTGCATTATCAGCTACTTCATTTGGTCGTTCAGATGATATGGTTTTTGCAAGAACGTTTGATTTCGATGTACTTAGTGTTTATAAAAAAGCGTGGAATAACTTTTCGTTTTCTTCTTTTTTTCATATTATTTTAAATATAGGTATGCTGTTTCCGTTAGGAATTTTATTTCCTTTATTTAGTAAGGTTTTTCAAAAAACAAAATGGATGTTAATTATCTCAATTATAGCAAGTTTATTGATTGAAATTCTTGAATTTACACTGCAACGCGGAAGTATGGAACTAGCGGATTTACTTCATAATACTTTAGGCATGATGCTAGGATATTCTGTGTTAAACATAGTTCTTATATTGTTGAAAAAAAATGAAACAGATACAAAAATAATCAAATATTTATACCTTCCCATTACAGTAAGTTTCGTCGCACTCGGAATAATGATTTCGTATCAAATGAAGGAATTTGGAAATATGCCTATTGATCCCATTACAAAAATTGATATGTCTCAAGTTACTATAAAAACATCAATAGAGTTAAAAGACGAAGGGAAAAAAATGCCTGTTTACAAAGCTTACGGTACAAAAAAATCAAATGTTCGAGATGTTGAAATTCTGTCTCCAAAGGAAGCATTTCAAAAACTGAAACAAGGAGAATTTGATCCTATAGGATCTTTCAAAGCAGGTGATACCTTATTCATTACAAAATATAATATAGATTACTACACTGATACAAAAGGTTTCTCTCAACCTATATATGTTTTTGAAGTACATTTAAATGATAATGACGAAGATATTTGGTCTCAACCTATTTCCGCAAGAAAATAACGTAAATTTGGTTCTGCTGCAAATTTTTTAAGAAATAAACAGAGACATGAATGTATGATGAAATATTATGAAGAGGCTACTAGTAATGGCTATAATTCATGATATATCGAAAAGGCGGAGTCCGTTTGAAGACTTCGCTTTTGTTTGTATAGTACATGCACAGGGGATAAGGGCATCATCAATCAACTCTCATACTTAATGTGTAAATTTAGGGGGGATTTCCTATATGAAAATAGTAAAAGAATTAGTAAAGAATACACAGGAAAGGTTTCACATATAGCACTTTCAAGTATTAATTTAACAATTACAGAGGGAGAATTTGTAGGGATTATGGGCCCTTCTGGTAGTGAGAAAACAACATTATTGAATATGATTTCTACTATTGACTCGCCAACATCAGGCAGTGTATATATTCATAACACAATGATTTGGTCATATTTCGCAGACAGGATTTACGATTCGTCTTTCAATCCTTTAATCTGTTGCATACATTAACAGTAAAAGAGAATAGGGTTCTTCCGCTCGTATTAGATGGCATAAATGTGAAAAGAATAAATAAACGAGTAGAATCTATTTCAAAAAAATTAGGAATCGGTGAAATTTTAAATAAACGAACATATGAAATTTCTGATGGACAAGCACAGCGAATAGTGATTGCCCGTGCACTCATTCATTCTCCTAAATTGGTTCTTGTCAATGAGCCAACAGGAAACTTAGATTCTAAAGCTTCTCAAGATGTAATGGAGTTATTAACACAATTAAATAAAGAGGAAAAGGCAACAATGATGTTAGTAACGCACAATCCAGTTGCTGCAAGTTACTGTGACCGCATAATTTTTATTA
Organism: Bacillus sp. BF2-3; assembly: GCF_008368795.1. Taxonomy (NCBI): domain Bacteria; kingdom Bacillati; phylum Bacillota; class Bacilli; order Caryophanales; family Bacillaceae; genus Bacillus; species Bacillus sp. BF2-3. Next base: position 21,296 of record NZ_QOSA01000056.1, on the reverse strand, counting down.
AAGATGGCCAGTTTTTCAATGAAGTTAATTGTAAAGACGATCGTCCATTATTCTATAATAAAATTATGGATAGTCTTTCTATGTTAGGGGGGAATAAACATGACTTTTCGACAACTTGCACTCAATAATGTTTTACGGAATAAACGAATATATCTAGGTCATTTTTTTAGTAGTACATTTGCGGTATTGATTTTTTTCACTTATGGGCTACTTGTCTTTCATCCGAACCTACAAGGTGAACTAACTCATGTAAGTACCATCATGAGTACATTTGGGAAAATAGGATTTCATTTATCGTATTACTTAATCTTTGTTTTTTCTTTCTTATTTATTTTCTATTCTGTTAGTGCATTTCTAAAAAATAGAAAAAAAGAGTTTGGATTATTAATGTTACACGGAATGTCTCATCAACAGCTTCATCGATTAATTTTTTTCGAAAATATGTTGATTGGAATCCCTTCTATAGTAGTAGGAATCGGACTAGGAATGGTTTTTTCTAAATTGTTTTTACTGGTTAGTGGGTCTTTATTAGGAGTAGAGCAAACGTTAGCATTTTACTTTCCATTCAAGGCAATAGTAGTAACAGCAATGTCCTTTTTTGTTTTATTTCTACTTATTTCATTGTTCACATCAAAAATGGTGAAAATGAATGAGCTTGTAGAACTTATAAAATCAGAGGAAAAACCAAAACCTGAGCCAATAGTGTCTGTTTGGATATCCTTGTTGGTACTTATTTTATTTGGTGCGGGTTACTCCTGCGTTCATCACAGTATCGCTGCTGTCGATTACATGCGTTTAAATCAATTATTCCTACTCGTAGGTGTAGGAGTCGTATTCATTGTATGTGGGACCTATTTTTTCTTTACACAATTGTGTGTATATGTGTTATCTGCTTTAAAAAATAGAGAAACTACATTTTTTAAAAGAACCAATCTCCTTGTTATTTCAGAATTAATGTACCGCATGAAAGATAATGCGATAACGTTTTTTATCGTTTCAATTATATCTGCAGTATCTTTTACAGCAATTGGAGTTTGTACGGCTATCGCAAATCCTGAATTGGCAAAACATGAGACCCCATATGCATTTACCTATCGATCGGATAAGGGTAATATACAAGAAAAAGTGCATATTGATGAGATAAAAAAGCAATTAAAAGAATCTGGATTTTCTTATAAACTTGTAGCAACAAAATTTATAAGGGCACAAAGTGGGCCGGCTTTAATTAATCTTTCTACGTATAATGAATACGCTAAAAAATTAGGGTATGAAATAGAGAAATTAACAAATGAAAATGAAAGTATCGTTATACGATCAGAGAAAAACCACAAATATGCTGAGGATCTAGAACCTTTTGAATTAAGGCATGGTGAACTAGAAGTACCACTTGCTGTTCAAAAAACAGTTTATATCCCAGAATTTACGGGCACGTTTGTTAAACCTGTTATTGTCTCTGATGCTGTTTACAGCAAAGTCCTAAATATACAAGAAGAAAGTATACTCCGGGATTACACTATATACGGTTTTATCGTTAAAAATTGGTCTGAAACAAGTAGGATTTCTACAAACCTTATGAAGTTCATTGGTACGAATCAAGAGGATTATTATGCCTTTTCATCTTTATATTTAAAATGGATTGAATTGAAACAACAAAACGGATTACTTTCTATTTCAAGTGTAATGGTGGGAATTGTATTTTTTGTATTTACGCTAAGCTTTTTATATTTTCGTCTATTTACTGATTTAGAACGAGATCAAGAGCAATATCAAATGATTTCAAAATTAGGATTAAGCCAAAGTGAGTTAAAACAAATCGTAACAAGACAAATGATATTACTATTTTTCTTACCGATTGTAGTGGCTATGGTTCATAGCAGTTTTGCGTTTCTAACGTTTCATCAATTAGGACAAACAGTAAGTAAGGAAATGTCTGTTCTACAAAGCTCAATTGTTGTATTAATAATCTTTATTTGTATGCAAGTGATTTACTTCCTCATTATTAGACATCACTATTTAAAACGCATATGTACAAAAATGTATTCATAAAAAAGATAGGCAAAAAATTAAATGTGCATACTCAATCACTAATTATGGTTGGCTATGCACATTTAGAATGTTAAAAATATACCAAGGTTAATATGTATTTGTTCCGATTTATTTTGATCTTCTTGGCTTAATCAATTGTCAGTAGCTCAAAAAAGGAATCATGGTCTTCCCCCTTTAGATAGCCTTAATGGGTATAAAATTCATAAGTATTTTAGTTTATATGTAAAATGGATATTGTATTTAATGAAGCGCCCTGTAAACAAGGTGCTTTTTCAATTTTATCCTACTTCCCCAATTGGAGAATCAACATACTATTTTAAGTAAAGAAAAAAGATGGATATCATCTCTATTACGTTTATTAATTTAGAAACAATAAATATACACTTTAAAGGACACTTATTGCATTTTAGGGGGGATATAAGATATCATTTTTTTAAAAATAAATAAAACATAAAACGTTAAACGAACTATAAAAATTACACTTAAATTAAAGGAGAGTACGAAATGAATACAATCATGATTGTAGAAGATGATATGAAAATCGCTGAATTACTGGGAACTCATATAAAAAAATATGGATACCAAAATGTTATTATAGAGGATTTTGAAAATATCTTAGAAATATTTCAAGAGATAAAACCAGATCTAGTGCTGTTAGATGTAAATTTACCTAATTTTGACGGTTATTATTGGTGTCGCCAAATACGAGCTATTTCTACATGTCCAATTATATTTCTATCTGCAAGGAGTGGAGAAATGGATCAAGTTATGGCTTTAGAAAATGGTGGTGATGACTACATTACGAAACCTTTTTATTATGAAGTTGTAATGTCTAAAATCCGTAGTCAACTCAGGAGAGCATACGGTGAATATGCTCCTAAAGTAAAAGAACGAATAGTTAAGCATTCAGGGTTATTCTTGTTCCCAGAAAGAATGGAACTTCAACTAAATGATAAGACGATTTTACTTACTAGAAAAGAAACAACTCTATTAGAAATCTTGATAACAAAGTCTCCACTCCTTGTAAAACGTGAAGTGATTTTAGAACAACTATGGGATAGCTCATATATAGACGAAAATACATTGAGTGTAAACATAGGTAGAATTAGAAGGAAATTGCAAGATTTAGGTATCGAAAACGCACTGGAAACAGTTCGTGGTGCTGGATATCGTTTGCATGCTACTTGGGAGAAGGAAGGAAAGGAATAATGAAATTATTTTTACAAGAACATATTCCACTTATTTGTTATACATTTGCCCAATTGCTTATCATTCTTTTTATATATTGGTTTGATGGTTATCCACATATTTTGACAGCATTATATTCTGTATTTTTGGGTGTTTTTTTATTAATGGGTTATTTAATATATCGCTATTATAGTCATCATTCATTCTACAAGCGTCTATCAACACCAATGGAAGGTTTAAATGAGTCAATAAAAGATAGTGATTTGACTCCCTTATCAATGGCCTTAGAAACATTACTACAAACTCAATATCAATATTATCAAAACCAATTAAAAAAATGGGAACGAAAACAGCAAGAACAAATGACTTTTATGAATCAATGGGTTCATCAAATGAAAACACCTCTTTCTGTTATTGAGTTAATTACACAAGATGCGGATGACTCTCGATTTGACAGTATTAATGAAGAAGCGGAAAGAATCAAAAAAGGATTAGAATTGGTCTTATATGTTGCTCGCTTAGAAACATTTGAACAGGATTTTCATGTGGACAGATTGCAGTTATTGGAAATGATTGATTCTGCTATTCATGAAAATAAACGTCTATTTATACGTAGTTATGTGTATCCAGAGGTAAAAGTAGATCCGAATCTTATTGTACAAACAGATAAGAAATGGTTTCGATTTATACTCAATCAACTACTGTCAAATGCAATTAAATATTCATCCAGTAAGCAAGAAAAAGTAATAGTATCGGCGTATTCAAAAGAACGAGCAATTATTTTGGAAGTAAGAGATTATGGAGTGGGTATTCCTACTGCTGATTTACCACGTGTTTTTAATCTGTTTTATACTGGAGAAAATGGTAGGAGATTCAAAGAGTCTACGGGAATGGGATTATATCTTGTTAAAGAAGTATGTGAAAAATTAAATCATAAGATTGAGCTAGAATCTGAGGTAGGTAAGGGAACGAAAGTTAGAATCGTATTCCCGTATGCATCTCGTTAACCGATGAAAGGTATACTTTTCATCGGTTTTTTCTTTTGAATCTTACAAACTTGTTAGATAACTGTTAGGGAAATCGATAGGAGACATACTATATATAGGTTACACTTCATGTATCGAAAAGAGAAATGGAAGGTGAAATACTTGTGGAAATACTACATGTTTCAGATTTAGGGAAGGTTTATCCTGGGAAAATTTCTTATACAGCATTATCCCATATTGATTTAAAAATAAACAAAGGTGAATTTGTAGGAATTATGGGACCATCTGGGAGTGGTAAAACAACGCTATTAAATATGGTGTCTACTATAGATGCTCCAACATCAGGAGAAGTATTAATTCATGGAGAAAATCCGTATCTGTTATCTCCAAATCAGCTGGCTTTATTTCGAAGACGTGAATTAGGGTTTGTTTTTCAATCATTTAATCTCCTTAATACATTGACAGTGAAAGAAAATATTGTTCTTCCACTTACGCTTGATGGTGTCAGTCCTAGAGAAATGGAAGGGAAAGTAGAAGCTATTGCTAAAAAACTAGGGATAACTGAAATATTAGATAAACGTACGTATGAAATTTCTGGTGGGCAGGCACAAAGAACTGCAATCGCACGTGCTACTATTCATAATCCAAAATTATTACTTGCGGATGAGCCTACAGGAAATCTGGATTCAAAATCTGCTAGTGATGTGATGGAATTATTGACAAAGCTTAATAAAGAAAATAGTACAACGATGATGTTAGTGACACATGATGCAATGGCTGCAAGTTATTGTGATCGAATTGTGTTTATCAAAGATGGACAGTTATACAATGAGATTTATTGTGGAGATAATCGCAAAGTATTCTATCAAAAAATTCTAGAGGTTTTAGCATTATTAGGAGGAAATGCAAATGACTTTTCGACAGTTCGCATTTAATAACGTTATTCGTAGTAAAAGAACATATTTGGCTCATTTTTTAAGTAGTACGTTTGCTATTATGATTTTCTTTACCTACGCATTACTTGCATTTCATCCTAATTTACAAGGCGATCTTGCTACCAGTGTAACAATCAATACATTTGCAAAGTCAGGATTACAGATATCGCAGGGGTTAATATTTTTCTTCTCATTCTTCTTTATCCTATATTCTGTAAGTGCATTTTTAAAAACAAGAAAAAAAGATTTTGGAATTCTAATGCTACATGGGATGTCACGTTCACAGTTGAACAAATTAGTATTTATTGAAAATATAATAATTGGTATCACTTCTATTTTAACAGGAATTACAATTGGAATGGCGTTCTCTAAGTTTATCTTAATTATGAGCAACAATCTGCTAATGCTTGATAAAGGACTCCCATTTTACATGCCATTTAAAGCAATTGGGATAACATTTGGAGCATTCTTATTACTGTTTTTATTTATTTCACTTTTCACTTCGCGACTAGTAAATGTAGAGCAATTAGTAGAATTGATAAAAGCAGAAGAAAAACCAAAGCCTGAACCAAAAGCATCCCTGTGGCTATCTTTGTTCGCACTAATTTGTATTGGATTAGGATATACAGCTGTTTTCCATAGTGTTAACGCAATACATTACAAGGATGTGAAATATGTATTATTCATGATGGCGACAGGGGTGAGCTTTGTTGTACTTGGCACGTACTTCTTATTTACACAGCTCAGTGTGTATGTGTTACGTGTATTAAAGAAAAGGGAAAATATTTTCTTTAAGAAAACAAACATACTTACCATCTCAGATTTAGTGTATCAATTAAAAGATAATGCAAAGATGTTTTTTATGGTCACTATTATATCAGCCGTTTCCTTCACTGCAGTGGGAACTTGTATGGGATTGGGTAACTCATCCATGGCTGAATCAAATAGCCCCTTCGCATTTTCTTATCAGTCTTATAGGAATAACCAGTTAGAAAAAGAACATCTAAAAAAAATAGAAAGCGAACTCAATAATGGTGGGTTTAAATTCAAACAAGTAGCTTATTCCATAAAACAAATGCAAGATACCCTTTATAACAGTGATGTATTATTAAGCGTTATAAAAATAAGTGATTACAATAGGTTAGCAGAGTCATTTGATTTTGAAAAAGAAAGCTTAAAAGATCAAAATAGTAGTTTTGTCATTCCTTCAAAAAAAGTTATTAATAAAAAATCTAATCAAAATGACTTTCAATTGTTGTATAGAAATATAAAAAAAGATATGCATGTAGATAAAATACTAGCTCCGAAAGAACTACAAGATACAAACGTCACGATAATTATTGTACCAGACGTTTTATATAATCAAATGATTGTAGACCCAGAGAATTACCGTGGTGAATCCACTATCAATGGTTTTATTGTGAAAAATTGGGATCAAACAAAAAAGGTTGCTGAAAAAATCGTGAATACTCTTCAGAAAGATAATGAAGGTATACATGAGCCTGAATTATACAACAAACAATATAAATTTTCTTCTTTAATATCTACATGGATAGTGATGAAACAAGGTTTTGGACTTGCATCCATCATGAGTGTATTAATCGGCATTGTTTTCTTTACGTTTGCTGCAAGCTTTTTATATTTTCGATTGTACACAGATTTAGAACGAAATCAACAGCAATATAAAATGATAGCAAAAGTTGGTTTAAGTAAACCGGAATTAAAGAAAATTGTGTCACGTCAACTTGTATTACTATTCTTTTTACCCATTGTAATAGCAATTACACATAGTGCAGTAGCTTTTGCAGCCTTACAAAAATTAGCCGATTTTTCAGTCTTGGGTAGTTCATTTATGGTATTAATTTGTTTCTTATTTTTGCAAATTATATACTTTTACGTTGTTCGTGCTCAATACTTAAAAAAAATGTATAAAACAATTTTTTAATTCGAATATAATTAAAAAAGGAGAATATAGGTTGAAAAAAAGACTTGGATTATTAATAGTATCTGGTATTTCGATTGCCATGTTAGGAGCATGTTCATTATTTGGTACAAAAGACTCTCCAGCAAATGGGATTTCAATAGAAGTAGGAACGATAAATGAACAAACAAGAAACTCTATAATTGATTCATACAAAGATATAACAACCTCACAAGATCTATATCAATTAAAAGAAGGGGCTATAGATAATAACAAGCTCGACATAAAGCTACCGATTAATTTTGGGGATACTATGGATACTGCTACTAGTAATTTACTATTTATTAGTAGAACAACTGCTGAAAAAATGAATAAAAAGGGACTTATACGTGAAAGGGATAATAACAATGGGCTCCTATCTTCAGACCCTCTTGATTCGTTACCAAAAATAGAAAAAGATGAAACTATCATATTTGCAAATAAAGAATATAAAGACTTGAAAGAACTAACATTTGATCAGAAAAAAATGAATGTTCAATATAAAGGGGATGTATGGCTATCTCCGCATCGTGGTGGATCCAACGAAATCCTATTAATTGTAGATGATACATTATTTAAAGAAATAGATGGGAAAGAAAAAACTAGACAGATTCTATCTTTTAATAAATCTTTTGGGAATCTTAATTTAGTCAATCAAGGGAAAGCACCAGAATTAAGTAAGGAAATAGATAAAGTGAATATGGATTTAGGCACTGAGGACAAGAGAGCTATCAATTTCATAAATATTAAATAAAAGTAAAAGAATGAAAAAATTAGAACGTATTAATCATCTTTGAAAAAATCATTTATTGATTTTTCAAAGATGATTATTTTTAAGGACACAAATAAGTGGACCTGATTTTTTAGTCATAATAAAAAATTTAATACTTACCAAGTGCGCTCACAGACTGAAATGAAAAAATTGATTGGAATGATTTATGTTGATTGTGATAATGAAGGTAATGGATTAATAAAACGATACAAAAAAGATTCGTTTCATTGGTATAAGTATATAATTCAAACAAATGGCGAAATTATTGTTTGATAAAAAACATTTTAGACTATTAGGGGTACGGAAAAAAATTTGCCTATAAGGTAAAATTATTCACAAAAACAGTTAAGAAGACCTTATGGTTATAATTTTTAGAAAAAAGCATCCGTAGCGGATGCTTTTTTCTTTGCTATATAAAATTTATATAATAAATGAGAAATTAACAAAGTGGACAATTGAACCATCCGAGTTTTAGGTGATTAGTTATAACTGTCTGGAGGTATTTGTACCAGAATATAATGTGTTAATATTTTGAAATTTTTTTGTGTTTTATGCTTTTTATTTATAATAAATGTATTAAAATCTTTTTTTCTCATACCTTTATTTGGTTATTCATCTTATTAAGTGAATTAAAATATATCCATTTCCTTATATAAATGAGTATATTTATGTTAAATTGTGTAAATATGTGTAAATAGATAATATGAATATATAAGTATCTGAAAATATAGCGGAGGGATAGTATGAAAAGGGGACAGAAACGAAAAACACAAAATTTAGTGATGGTAACTGCCGCATTATCTATGTTTGCTACTGGAATAACGCCCTCATTAGAAATCCTTGCGGAAGAACAAGCGCAGCAACAGAAAGTGTATGAAGCTGTTCAAAATCATCAAGGAAATGGTGACTCGAATTGGATATTTGCTTTATCGTTATGGAAACCGCTTATTTTGAATTTTTAAGTTGATGGCATGGGAATTATTTTATATAAAGGAGAGTCATGCAGCAGTCAAAAATCAAAAACAAAAAAGGGGGAAATTATTTTGAAAAAGATTTCATCTTTATTACTAACTATGCCTATTATTTTAGGAAGTATTGCTACAATTCCTCATACAAAGGTTTCAGCTGAAACAATGTCATTTAATCAAGAAGCATTCACTCTAGAAACATTGAACCAACAGACAGATCAAGCTATTGCAAATGGTAATTTTGAAGCTCATTTGAATAATCTCACAGCATATTTGAATGGAAATGTTGGAGGTATGACTGAAGAGAATTTGAAAAAGAAGCTTGCAGACCCAGCATTTGCAGCAGCTTTGGCTCAGTGGGAATTCATATCACAAACAGGTGCTGAAACAATGGCTACATTTGCTAAAAAAGATGCTGACCATCAGAAATTTCTTAGGTGGGCTATGAAAAATACAGATGTGATGAATACCTATCTTGAAGGTGGTAGTCCAACTGGAAAAAATCCTGTAAATGCACTTGAGATATGGAATACAATCTGGAATGCGGATGCAAATTCTCACGAAGGATTGTATTTAAAACTAGCGATAGCTACATCGTTAGCTCATGCTGAACCTATAAAATATTGGACAAACAATCAACCTATTAATCCATTAACAAGGTACCAACATTATAAATCAGCAGATCAAAATAATGAGTTACTTCCTTGCTTTAGAACATATGATGTTTGGCATTTAAGGTTAGTAGTGAATACTTGGTCACCAGAAGAAGATTTAACTTGGGCAAGGAATATGATTAATACGGAACATCCAGAACTTAAAAATCAAGATAAGGTAGGGGAAAGTGCATATTTGATTAATTATGTAACCCATAACAAAGATGGAGTTAGCATTCAAGCTGGAAATGATGCATTCTACGGTTTAGGTTGGAATCTTTCTTCCATTTATAGATTTGGCGGGGTATGTGGTAATATTTCGAAGTTTGGTACTCAAGTAAGCCAAGCATTTGGAGTGGCAGCTATGCCTGTTGGTCAACCTGGACATTGTGCACTTATATGGAATAACAAGCCATCTTCTTGGAATTTAGGAAATGATATATCTGGATGGAGTCAGTCGAGCCGTCATGATGCAACTGTTATTCCTTGGTCAGATAATAGCCCGACAAATCAAGTGCCGTATATGCTACTATTTGAAAATGCTGAACGTGACCCAGTAAAACTAGATCAATCAGAGCGATTACGCTGGTTAGCGAAAGCGATGACTTCAACAGATAATAAAATTGCAATTTATAAAATGTCCACTAATATTTTACCAATCAATTTTTTAGTATGGAAAGATTACGTTTCTTTTATGTTACAAAATCCAAATGTAACAGATGCTGATTGGAAAGAATTAAATAACAGTATCATTTCTGTTTTTTCGAATGAACCGCGACCGATGATGGATCTTATTACTCAAATAAAAGACCGTGTACCAAATACAGATGGTATCTTAGAAGGAGATCAATTTGCATGGTCACTGAAAGGGATTGGTGATTTTGAATTTGCGAAAGTAAATCTAAACAAATCAACAGAAGAAATGCAAATTGATCTAAAAGCAGGTGTACCACATAACTATTTTGATAGTACATATGCAAGTATTAAAGTGCAAAACACATCAGGTAAAGTAGTCTATAACAAAGAAATTTATGGGAATAAACAGCAAAATGCTGAAACACAAAAAGTTCCAGTAAAGATCGGTGATTTTATTGAACTTACACATCTAGAAGGCAGAGAGAGGGCAACATTAATAAATTTAGGGAATAATAAACGTGAAAGCTTTGATAAAAAAGAAATTTATGAAGTTACAAAGGATGGCTTGAAGAAAGTAAATCAAATTGTTAATCCGAAACCAGATACGGAAGCTCCCACACAGCCACAAGGATTATATGTAAGCAATCTTACTTCTAACAGTGTAGAGCTAAAATGGAATCCTTCTGCTGATAATGTAGGTGTAAAAGAATATCAGGTATTACGTGATGGACAATTGATTCAAATGGTACAAGGAACGACGTTTACTGATCAAAACTTAACAGCTAACAAAGAATATAAATATGCAGTGAGGGCTGTAGATGTAGCTGGAAATACATCGATTCAAAGTGATATTCTTCCAATTAAAACAAAAGATCAAAATGTATCTTATGAAAAATGGGATCCAAAGAAGGCATATACAAAGGGTGATAAAGTAGAGTATCAAGGGAAAGTGTATGAAGCTATTCAAAATCATCAAGGAAATGGTGACCCAAATTGGATATTCGCTTTGGCATTATGGAATCCACTGACATAGAGGGCTGATGGCATTCCTAAAAACTTAAGAACAGAGACAAAATAAATTTTCGTTCATATGAACGAAAATTTATTTTATTTTACGTCTTAAATTGATGGGCATGTACGGTATCTGATTCAAAACTTCAATAGTAAAATTTTAGCTAAAAGTTTACTTTCAAATTAGAAAAGGTTAGCTCCTCGATACGCTTCACCTCAGCAATAAACCTCACGTTCAAAAACAAAAGGTAACTCAATTATCAAGCTTATATAAAGTTTCATTCTTGTCCAAATACCCATTGGGATAAGCAACTGATTATTTATTTTTCTTTATATAATCTCCAGATGCAGTCCATATCAACTATAGATTTTTGTCTTATGCTAAATGTAATCAAAAAGCAAGTAGATAAAGATAATGACTAAAACATTAACTCTAGATACTTTTTTGATGAATATTACAAATAAACAGGAGGTAATGAAAAATGATTAAAACATTATTAGCAGGGACACTTTTAAGTACAGGATTATTAGCGGGAGGTGCAGTAGGTGCAGAAGATGTAAAAACGGATGAAAAATTACAAGTTGTTGTTGCAGATAAAGACGGAAATATGACACATAAAGAAATTAATAAAAGTGAAATTCCAAAAAATGCAGAACCAGCAACTCCTAAAGAAGATGTAAAATAAGATAATCAAATTGAGAGATTTAAAAAAATAAGAACTGGGCAAAAATAGCCTGGTTCTTTTTTTGTTTTACAGGTTTTTTAAGAATTAAAGAGTATTAGGGGTCCCACAACATCGTCATCAAGCTAAGATTTTTAATTACCCGCAAAACGAAAAATTTATCTCTCTACAGTTATTTATGATAAATTAATCGAATTTCTTTTTTTCAACAGATGATTAATTTTAAAAAATTATACTCAAAGGTTAGGATTTTACAATAACTTTTATGAACTATTAATACTTCATAAAAGTTATTGTGAATTTTGTGAACTATTAATACTTCATAAAAGTTATTGTGAATTTTGTGAATGAGTGTTTTTGGCTTTCTACTTTAATTAATCCATGATGAGCTTCGATAATTGATTTTGCTAGTGCTAAGCCAATTCCAATGATGAACGAATTGGTTTGTCCAATTCAGGGCCATACTGATGAACCCAACGCATAATCATGGTATGAGAAATGATAGCGTCTTTTTTCTTATCTTTCTATGCAATTATAAACCATTTATCTCGAAAAAGTGAGTGGGGAAGAGAACGAATGAAAATCATAACGCGTCAGCTTATTTCAATGATTTTCTTATTTTTAATTAAATTAGTCTTTATATCTATTCATAGTGTGTACTTTATACTGCCCAGTGGCGTTAATTACAATGGTAATATAAAAAAATAAACAAGGGAACAAATGCAACTTGTATCATGTCTATATATTGAAACCATATTAAAAGTGAGGGCGGTTTTATGTTTATTCAAATAAGTTTGAGGTGTGGAAATGGAACAGAAGTTTATTAAAAAATGTAATTATGATGAGCTTGACTATGTTATTAAAGATTATTGGCAAGATGTATGGAATTATTCATTTATTATTACGAAAGATTCACACTTATCAGATGACATCACGCAAGATGTCTTTATAAAGGTTTTTAAACATTGGCATTCGTTTCGACAGGAGTCATCTATTAAAACGTGGATATTAAAAATTACTAGAAATATGGCAATAAACCATTTGAAATCCTCATATTTTAAAAGGATATCTTTAGTGGGTTTTTTTAGTGATGACAAGCAGTATTCCTCGGCAGAACAAGAGTTTTTTAAGCAAGAGGAACTAAATGAAGTGTGGGATGTTGTATTGAAACTACCTAAAAAACACCGTGAAATACTAATATTGGACGCAAAATATGAATTATCTTATGAAGAAATGGCTGAAACATTAGGAGTATCAATTGGAACAGTCAAATCTAGATTAAGCCGAGCAAGAAGTAAAGTTTCAAAACTAATAGGGGAGGGTAGTAGTGATGAACAGTAAAGAAAATCCTGACTGGTATAGTAAATTGAAAAAAGGCCCAATGGATCATCGGAAAGATGAAGAAGAATTTATTTATAAAATAAAGCAATCAGTATATCAAAATAGTGAAGTGGATTCTGTAACAAATAAGAGAACATTTCGTAAAAAAGCATTGCCTGTTGTAGTTATGTTGGTTTGTACAATGTTATTTTTTATTGTTCAACAACCTTGGCCTGATGATAATAAATCACCGGTAGAAAGTAGTACTCAAATTAAGCCTAAAACAAAAGATGAATCTGCTCAAGATCCATCATTAAAACAATTTATGAATGATTTATATCAAAGCACAAATTCAAAAAATGAAAATGATTTGTATAGAACATTAAATGATGAAGTTCTATTTAAAGGGAAGAGTTATAAGAAGGATGAATTGAAGTTTGATGAAGATATTTTTCATGAGTTGCAAGTCGCCCTTGCAATGGGGGGAGAATTTGTAAATGATAAGAAGAAAGTTTACAAAGTGCCAAGTGGAATGACAGAAAGTAATCAATCAAAGCAAGAACACTTTATATATGCAACTGTTACTGGAAACAAAACGAAAATTTTAGCTGAACCAAAACGAGAATCCCAAGTTTTATATGAAGTATCTAATGAAATGGTAAAAGCTTGGATCCCGGAAAAAGTGCAGAATGATGGATATATAAAAATATCGACATTTAACGGTAATACTGGGTATGTACAAAAAGAGTATGTTTTAACGGATATTAAATATTCATTTGTCTTCGAAAAGAATCATGAAGGTATGTGGAAAATAATAAATATAGATTCTATATGGTAAAAGAGGAAGGTTCATTTTAATGAACCTTCCTCTTTGTTTTTATTTTTTTATTGAAGTGTATGCCAGAACTCTAAAACTTCTGCTGTAACAAGAGCAGCGATGTTTTTTTCTGAATTACTACCAGGAATAACGACAGAAACAGCAATTTGTGGATCTTCGGTAGGAGCATATGAAATGAAAAGAGAATGATCTATCATTCTTTCTTGCTCATTGGGAGAACCTGTACTACCCGTTTTACCTGCGACATGAAAAGGTAAATTTTTAATCTCTTCTATATTTTGACTCATTCCACCTTGCACGACACGCCAAAATTCCATAGGATAACGGTTTGAACTTTCTAAAATTGGTTTAAACTTTTTTGTTTCCTTACCGTCTTGACCAAAAGTAGCGCCTACAATTTGAGGTTTATATTTATCACCTTTACTTGCCAAAGTTGCTGCATATTGAGCGAGTTGAAGAGGAGTATGCACTTCATTTCCTCCCCAAGAAGCATTTAATAAAGCAGAAATCCCATTTTCAAATTTATTAGATGGATGCAATTCATATTGTCCGTCTTCTTCAAAGGGCAAATCAATCCCGGTTTTAGAACGTAGGCCAAATTGCATTAAATAATCTGTCCATATATGTGCCACTTTTTCTATATTTCCATTATTTTCGTTAAATAAGGGCAGAGCTACTTTTGCTGTCATAAATGTGTTAGATGAATTAATGATAGCCTGTCTCGGTGTAATTTCACCTGTTGGTGTTCCAGGTGCATTCGTAATGTTATTTTGATTATCATACTGAAAAGTACCTTTATCTAAATAAGTATCTTCAGGTTGAAAAAGCTTTTCGTTTAACCCAATCAAAATAGTAAGTGGCTTTATAGTCGAAGCCATATTTACATAAGATTCACCATACTTTAATTTTCGAATTGCCTTATTTTGCGAAAGTGATTTAAAGTTTTCATTTTTAGATGATACATGTGTATTTGGATTAAATACTGCCGAGTTGGCCATGGTTAAAATTGCACCAGTTTTTACATCGGTGACTACAACATAACCCGCTTTAGCATCAGGTGTTTTCTTAATTTGCGATCTTAATGCTTCTTCTGCTTTTTGCTGCAATTTAGAGTCTAGGGTTAGCCGGACATCTTTTCCTTTTTGTACGTTTTGAATGTTCCAGAAGAAGTTTTTATTATTCAATTTAAAAATAAGAGTTTTACCTGATTTTCCTTTTAAATCATTTTCATATTGCAGTTCAATCCCGCTTTTTCCAACAGCCATATGCTTTGAATTAAGGTCATTTTCTACATACCCAATTACCTGTGAACCAATTTCGTGTTTAGGATAATATCGAATCCATTCATCTTTAATTATTACATTATTGGGTTTGTTTTTGTTTATGAATGCAAGTTCATTCTCAGTTATATCAGAGTATAATGGTATATCATTCATAGTCTGCTTTTTACAAGATTGTTGTAATTGAGATTTTATGTTCTCTGTAGAAATATCATGTTGAAACTCGCTTGAAAATTGATTGAAAAAAGCTAGAGTGTTTGATGTATCTTGTTTCGATAGCCTTTCATCATTAGAAGTGCAATATAGAGACTTAACTTTCTTATTTGTAGCTAGTATTACACCATTTTGATCAAAAATCTTTCCTCTTTCAGCTGAAGAAGTTGCGATAGTAATTGAAATGAAGTTGATTTTTAATAAAATTAGTAAAATCAAACCTACAATAGAAAGAACCGCAAAAAATCTCCATCTTTTTGTATGTAACATATAACCCTCCCTTATGTAGCCTATTTCATCTTATATTTAATTATTTTTTTTGTAAATGTGGAACAACCTTATTACTTAGGTTTTTTATTAAGTATTACAGCATAAAGAAAGGAATAATCAGTATAAAAGGTTTTTAGCATGTCTATTTGTAAGTTTAACATGAGTCATTATACAGTTGAGTATTTCTAATGTAAGCAACCAAAAAATAGAGAGAAAAACAGGAAAGAAGATTTTCATCGTTTTATTAAAATGAGAGTTCGTTAGATGTCAGGATTGAGATCTTATCAAACTACAATCCATTGTACAATCAAGCATTTAAACAATCTAATTGAACAAGATTATAGGCATGTAACGAGATGTTTTGCCAAATCTGCAGGGTTTCAAAATCTTCGTCATGCTTCACGTGCGATAAAAGGTATTGAAACCATTCACGCTCTATATAAACAAAGGCTAAGTATTCAAAGAGACTCCACCTTTTCAACGTACAATGAACTTCAACAATTATTAGTTAATTCTTAAACTTTTTCCCTCATTTACCAACCTGCTCATTTTATCGTTTTGGGATGGATTTGTTTACTTAAGTTGATGGGTATGTATGGTGACCCCTATAAACTAGTCGTAAGTTAATTATTAACTCATAAACTTGCCGGAAATTTTAATAAGAAGCATAAACGTAACTAGAGTTAAGGTGTTTTTATGCTAAAAAAACTAGAATATCAATAAAGCCTTCACTGAAAGATAGCACCAAAAATAACCGAATTTCTTTCGCTAATCCTATAAATAAAAAGTCGATTTCCTGTACGTTAAGAAATCGACTTTTTAGTGAGTAACTTAATTCCTTTATTAGACTCGAGCTTGGTTAAATTAAATTTAAAATATCTTTTGGTGTATTTAATACATAATCAGCTTCTTCAAAACCTTCTTTTGTCTTTGAACCCCATAAAGCGAGTGCGAATTTAACACCAGCACTTTTCGCACATTTCATATCGTATATTGAGTCTCCTATGTATACTGACTCATCATTAGGAACATCTAATTGTTTCAAACAAGCTAATAATGGTTCAGGGTGTGGTTTGTGTTTATCCGTATCACACGCACAAATTATATGTTCAAAATGATTGCTTAGACCAAATGGCTCGAATTCGTCTATTAATTCTTGCTTAGTTTTTGATGTAACAATCCCTAGCTTTAATTTACTAAGGGATAAACCTTTAATAACGTCCTCTAATTCTTCAAACACCGAAACTTCATGGGAAAAATCTAGTACAGATTTGCACCATTTCGGATGGACAACGTCTATATTTTGTACATCTAATTTTTTTAAGGTCTCTTTTCCAGGAATTCCTAATGCAAATCGTAAATCCTGTAACGTATAATCTTCCTTTAGTTCTTCTTTTAAAACTTTTTGCAGGGATTTTAATATTGCTTTTTCTGTGTCTAAAATTGTGCCGTCTACGTCAAATACAAGAGATGTAACCAAAATAAAGCCTCCCTATTTTTTAATCTTCACTTGCAATTACTACTTCAACACCGTTTTCTTTCAAAGTGTTATATAAATCATTAGACATAACTTGACTTGTAATGAATGTGTCTATAGACTCAAGCGTTAAACCTTTATAATTTCGTCGCTGATTCCATTTAGTGTGATCTGCCACTAAAATAACTCGATCAGCATGTTTTATTAATTCACGCTTGAAATAAATATCTTCTTCAAAACCATAGTATATCCCGTCTTCTGTAATACCTGCGGTTCCAATGAACACCTTGTCAAAGTGATAATCTTTGAGTTTTTCAGTGGTCGAAGTCCCCGTAGTATGTCGAGAAACCTTATTTAAAGTTCCTCCCAAAAGGTGAATAGTCGTATCTTCAGATTGAGCTAACATATAAGCAGTATCAATAGAGTTCGTCACAATAGTTACGTTCTTTGCTTGTAAATGTTGCGCTACAAAGTTGACAGTTGTTGAAACGTCTAAATAAATCATGTCATTGTTTGCAATTATATTTGCAGCTTTCATTCCAATCGATTTTTTCGTTTCTAATTCTGTCTGTGACCGTACTTGATAAGTATCAATTTTCTTATGAAAAGTAGCTAAAGCCACTCCGCCATAAGTTCTAACTATTGCTTTGTTTTTTGAAAGTTTTACTATATCTCTTCTTGCAGTATCTCTTGAGATATGAAACATTTCACACATTTTTTTTATATTCATAGTTTTATTTGTTTCTAAATAATTAAGGACTCGTATCAACCGTTCTTCTTGATTCATAAGTAACCTCCATAAGAATATATTAAGTTAAAGTAAGTTATTATGCAAGTTAGTTTAAGTTATAATGTGCGATGACGCTCCTATAATTAAGTGTTATTAAGTGGGTTTGGTAAATTGCAATTATCTTGAAGTTTTTGCACCAGAAACTCATATAAACTTCACATATCTCTAGATAATCCACATATAAACTCCAGATTGATACAATACTATGGCATCAAGGAGGTTAGAGAACATGAATTTTATCAAACGATCATTTTTGAGTTTACAATCAAGAAAGGGAAAGTCACTTATATTACTTGCTATTTTTCTAGTTGTTACTAATTTGGTATTCGCTGGTTTTACGATTCAAAGTGCATCCAGTAAAGCAACAGATTTGGCTAGGCAACAATTAGGAGCTGATATCAACTTAAGAATCGATATAAATAAGTATTTGGAAGAACAAAACAGTAATCAAAATGCTGATGAAGCAAGAAAGGTACCAAGTATCGAAAAAAAAGAAGCTGATAAATTAAAGAACTCTAAGTATTTAGATCACTATAATTATCTAAAAAGTGTTATTGCTGAGCTGAAAGAGCTTCATAATGTCGAACCATCTGGAGGAGCTCAATCATTTGGTCCAAATAATAATTTAAATTACACTTTACAGGGTGTTAGAGACTTTTCTTTATTAGAAGCTGCTCTAGACAAAAAATTAAAACTTGTTGAAGGAGAGGGCATTACGTCAAAAACAGTAGGAAAAAACGTTGCTATGATTGAAAAAAAACTAGCTGAAAAAAACAATTTAAAAGTGGGTGATAAATTGCAGATAGGTGAAGTAATGGATGAGGAACTTACCACGAAAGAGCTAGAAATTATAGGTATATATGAGTCTAAAGAAGAGGCTCCATCTTTTGGGGGACAATCTTTTGCTTTATTAGAGCCTGCTAATCAAATATATGTACCGTATTCTGTTATGAATTCACTGGAAAATGCAATCTATTCATTAAAGGATCCTAAGGATATTGATGCATTTAAAGAAGAAGCAAAAAAATTGGGGTTACCAGCGTACTATGAATTAGATGCACAAGATAACGTTTATAAACAGATGATTGGTCCAATCGAAAATATTGCATCTTTTTCGAAAACGATTGTAATTATGGTGTCTATTGCAGGTGCAACGATTTTAGGATTAATCATTATGCTCTCTATTAAGGAACGTAGAAAAGAAATGGGAATTTTGTTATCTATAGGCGAGAAAAAGTGGAAGTTAATGGGTCAACTACTAGTTGAGGTATTATGTATTGCTGTATTAGCTTTTGGTTTATCTTTAGCAACAGGAGAGAAAGTTTCCCAAAAAGTGGGTGATAATCTGTTATCTAGTGAAATAGCAAAGAATGAAGATAAACCGGAAGATCCTATAGCAAAATTAAGTGGTAACCCTGCTGCAGACGTAGATCCGGTTGATAATATCGAGGTAAGTATTTCAACTGAAGATTTAGGAAAAGTAGGGGGGATTGGATTAGGAATCGCTATGCTAGGAACGATTCTTCCGGCATTATCCATTCTTCGTTTAAATCCAAAACAGATTTTATTAAAAGATGAATAGGGAGAATTTATTCAAGAAGATATAAGTGAGTCTAACCAAGATGAAGTAAATATATTTCAAGATGAGATTGGCCCGAAGCAAAGACAACCCTCATTTATTAAAAGTGGGAATTCAGGATTTAGTACTGCTAAAGAATATAATGAAGGTAAAGTGGAATCTAAAGACCCAAGAAGTAATTAATAAAATATAACTTTTTAATAAGTCAACAACCGGTTCCTTAACATATAAGGAACCGGTTAATTTATATACAAGTATAAATGTCTAATTTCCTTTATTTACACTTGCGTACTTATTTGAGTACGGTGCTGAATTTAATTTTTGTTTTTTTACTTGTATGCGACTATAATCCGAATGATGAGCAATTCACAGTTGTACATCTAATAAAGAAAGAATAAATGTTTGTTTCAAGTGATATCTTGTTTACCTCTTTCTTTTTAGTGTTATTATACATATAAATTATCTCATGCACCTAAGCTGATATGAAGTAAAGATAATTTTCCTATGAAGTTTTTATATCTCTACACAAACTCCAGATAGCAAGGCTATAATGACTACCAGAGAAAAGCTTCCTTTGTGGAAAAATTTCACCGTATTTTTTGTACAAAAACTTCATATATTTAAGCATAACTTATTGGGAGGTTAATCATGAGCATGTATTTAAAAATACAAGAAAGTGCAAAGCGTATAAATGAATTGACTAAGCATCAAAAGAAACTAGAGCGCGAAAAAAATGTATTAAAAAATGAGTTTTATAGATTGTTGAAAGAAAATAAAAAATACAAAGATACTCCCAAAGAGATAAGAACATTGGATAATTAGTCTCAATTTAACGTTTCATTTGAATTTTAGTCAACTGCAGAAGTATGAAAATAGTTCACCTTCAGTACTTGGTTAGCTATAAGTATTTTTGATACTATATTTATTCGTAAATTTGACACAGTCTTTTATGATATATACATGTTATACTTAGTTGCATAGTAAATAAATTGTATCCCAGTACATTACTTACTATTACTAGTACCCAAATAACTTAATATGATACGGTAAAAAGCCTCTTTTCAACGAGAAAAGAGGCTTTTTTTCATTAATATTTAGTTAAGTATATGCTATGAATTAAAAAGGAAACTTTATATTAATTTACATTTCTTTCATAGAGTTAAGATAAGGATCATATATTATAACAACATGTTACATTGAAAGGGTGAATATATGATTTCATCGTATTCGGTAAGTTATATTTTAGTCACGGGTAATACTGCTATAAAAAAGGTAGCTAAAGTTCATGCATCCTCAGAAGTTTTTGCTGTTAATAAGATTAAAAGAGAATTAGAACGTAGGTTTTCACAGCCAACAAAAATTGAAGTTTTTCCGGTTTATTGAACTACTCACCACTTAACGTCCTTACGGACTTTTTGAAGTGGGAGATTCCTGCGAACACCGGTGTATCCACCGGTTATCTTAGCAGGCTCTACCCGTAGTCCCTACGGTGAGAACATAAGTATCTTGTACGTTAACGCACCACACTCCCTACTTTAGCTTGGTTTTCGCAACTTCGGTAAGCATGGGGCGATAGAACGTTGAAGATTTTACGGTTGCAACGTTTTTCTGCAACCAACCTCATATCTTCAGTTTTCGAAGAGCAATCTGTACAAGTAAATGATAACAAACATGTTGGCTTATGCCAACCG
>NZ_QOSA01000055.1:0-58531 GCF_008368795.1 Bacillus sp. BF2-3 | reverse complement strand
AGCTCTTAATCCATTCGCTCGACTTGCATGTATTAGGCACGCCGCCAGCGTTCATCCTGAGCCAGGATCAAACTCTCCAATAAAGTTAGTTTGTCTAGCATCTAAAATAAAAATTGACGTTTCACGTTGTTTGTTTCGTTCAGTTTTCAAAGAACTACTTGGTCGCTCATTTGCGACTTCCTTATGTTAACATTTTCGTTTTTCAATGTCAACTAAGTTTTTTAATTTCGTTTGTCGCTTTCTGACGTTTCCACATCGGCGACTGTTATTAATTTAACATCTACAAACTATTAACGTCAACACTTTTTAATAAAAAATTCTTTTTCTTACATAACGAATACATTCTTCTGTGTTAGCTACTCTCCGGAATAAACAGAAAATGATTTTATATCTTTCTTCCATAGCTTTTTTTACAACTTCATGAATACGCTCATCTTCAAAATCAAATAAAAGTTCCTCTAATTCTCTCTTCAATATGTATTCCATTTCTTTTCTCTCTTCTTTTGTCAACATCAGCCCAAGCAAACAATCACCTCAATAATTCCTTACGCAACAATAAACGTTCCGCTCATTTTCAATTATCACAATCCTATCATCCATTATATCCACTACTTACGATATTAATCCTTTGTTCTCTTTTTTATATTTCCAGCATATATGTAACTGAAAAGGATTGGACAAAGGGGCGTAATATTATGTTTTTCTTTTTTATTACGAGTAAGAGAAATTTTAAACACATTAGCTTAATAGTAATACTGTCCTTATTTACAGCATGGCTACTCTTTTTAAAAACATATTCACATGAATCTGCTTTTTCAACTGCTACAGGCCCTAAAGTAATTTACAAGGGAGACACCGCTAAAAAGCAAGTTGCATTTACGTTTGATATTAGTTGGGGAGACAAAAAAGCAATTCCAATCCTAGATACTCTTAAAGAAAGAGAAATTAAGAATGCAACCTTCTTCCTTTCTGCTGCATGGGCCGAAAGACACCCTGATATTGTAGAGCGCATCATGAAAGATGGACACGAAATCGGTAGTATGGGGTACAATTACACATCCTATACTTCTCTAGAGACAAATGAAATAAGACGAGACCTTTTACGAGCACAAGATATTTTTACGAAACTTGGTGTAAAACAAGTCAAGCTGTTACGTCCACCTAGTGGCGAATTTAACAAAGCAACCCTTAAAATCGCAGAATCACTTGGATACACCGTCGTGCATTGGAGTAATAATTCAAACGATTGGAAAAACCCAGGTGTAAATAACATCGTTTCTACTGTTTCTAATAATTTGAAAGGTGGAGATATCGTCTTATTACACGCATCCGATTCTGCCCTTCAAACAAATAGAGCTTTACCGTTGCTCCTGCAAAAAATAAAAAGTGATGGATATGAGCAAATATCCGTATCACAACTTATTTCCAACACAAGTACGAAAAGTGAAGATGTGAAGTAGCTTCTTCCCTACTACTCTTCATGCATAAAAAGCTCTACTACCTTTCAAGAAGGTGGTAGAGCTTTTTTAATCATACCATTTACAACATTATAACTGCTGTTGTATAAAACCTCTCTATTAAGCTGATTTACTTGTTTTTCCGATTAAACGATGTAATACAAGTAATTGATATGCATTACATAACAATAGCGGTATAACCATTAAATATAACCAATCTGTATCATTAATCCGAAGCGCCGGTACCCATTCAAGGATCGTTACAACAACCATAAAGAACAGAGCTGGCACAAATGCTTTTTTATTTGTTTCTTTACTTTTTACATAAGCAACAATTGCTCCAAACACAAATAACATTCCAGCAACAAGTATATTATTCCCTAACGAGACTTCCCCATTTGCAATAAGTACAGATCTTAAATACACAAAATCAAATAATACGAATGCAATAAAGAAGAGCTGGACTGCATTCCATAAAGAAGATGAGCGAAACATCCCTAGTCCAAAACGGTGGATTGTTAAATATGCAAAGAATCCCATTTGACTTATAACACTAAAAATAAATCCTACACCCATCAGCCAGAAAGATACTGCTAAAATCTCCTTACCGTCGAAATTTTGAAAAAATTTATTGTACTTGTCCCACTCCAAAACAAAACCAATAATAACTGTGCTAATCCCACCAAGAAACAACGTCGTTAAAAATAGTCGTACCCACTTGCGGCTATTCACAACACATCCCCCATTATCCTTATATTTCTAATTAAATTGTATCAATGACAATTTCAAAAAGCTAGCCATGTTCATGTATAAATTCCTTAAAGATATTTATATTAAAAAGAGAGAACTGTGCTGAAAGGAGTTCCAACTTATGAAACGGATGCTATTCATTTTCGTTTCTTCTTTTCTACTTATCGCACTTGCAGCATGCGCACAAGGAAAAGAAACGAAATCCGAACTAGATTACGATCAAACAAAGAAAATGATTGTTGATATTTTAAAAACAGATCAAGGTAAGAAAGCTATTCAAGATGTATTAACTGATGAAAAAATGAAACAAGCACTCATACTAGATGAAACAGTAGTAAAGAAAACGATTGAAGATGCCATGGTATCCGATAAAGGGCAACAATTCTGGGAAAAGCTCTTTAAAGATCCTGAGTTCTCATCAAAATTTGCTAAAAGTATGGGGAAAGAACAAACTCAATTAATGAAAACCTTATTAAAAGACCCTGAATACCAAGCAGGCGTTATAGAAATCATGAAAAATCCTGAAGTAGAAAAAATGATGTTACAAACAATGAAGAGTAAAGAATACCGTCAATATCTACAACAAGTACTAACAGAAACTGCTGAAAGTCCACTCTTCCAAGCCAAGATGATTGATATCATTAGTAAAGGTGTGCAAAAAGCTGAAAAAGGCGGATCTGGTAAGAAAGAAGCAGGCGGTGACGGTGGTTCTCAAGGCGAGAAGAAGGAAGAACAGTAAAAAATAATAACTATAATAACGAGTGGACAATTTATATATTGTTCACTCGTTATTACTTTATCTTGCTATTAACAGACAAAATGGACCCCTCTAATTAAGCGAAAGGTTTACTAGCAACAAAAGCCTTATTGTTGTCAGTAACAGGTGAACCCCACTGATTAAAGTTTCACTTTATTTTTGTGTAACAGCTGTTTTATCAATTACTGTTTCAGCTATTTTACTATAAATAATGCCCGTTGTATGTGTATCTTCATATACTGAAGGAGCAAAGTCTTCTTTATTCCAATCGGGTTGTTGCAGTGGAATACGACCAAGAACATTCGTTTGTAATTCGGTAGCTAACTTATCTCCCCCGCCTTTTCCAAATACATATTCTTTCTCACCAGTTACCTTACTTTCAAAATATGCCATATTCTCAACAACACCAAGAATACTATGTTCAGTGCGCAATGCCATCGCTCCAGCACGCGCTGCTACAAACGCAGCTGTTGGATGAGGCGTCGTTACAATAATCTCTTTGCAAGATGGCAACATTGAGTGCACATCTAACGCAACATCACCTGTGCCTGGTGGCAAATCTAGTACTAAATAATCTAAATCGCCCCATTCTACTTCTGTGAAGAAGTGGTTTAACATTTTCCCAAGCATAGGTCCTCTCCAAATAACTGGTGCATTATCCTCTACAAAGAAGCCCATTGAGATTACCTTTACACCTAAACGTTCCACCGGAATTATCTTGTCACCTCTTACGATAGGACGTTTTTCTATCCCCATCATGTCTGGCACACTAAAACCGTAAATGTCCGCATCAATAATACCAACTTTTTTTCCTAAACGAGCTAAAGCAACTGCAAGGTTAACGGAAACAGTTGATTTTCCCACGCCACCTTTTCCACTCGCTACTGCTAAGAATGTTGTTTTTGAATTAGGTGACAATAAAGATTCACTTTGCTCTTCTTCTTGTTCCGGTGCAAACTGAGCTAATTCCTCTTCTGTAAATTCTGCAAAACGAAGTCCAACTGTTGCTGCCCCAAGTTCTTTTACTAACTTTACAATTCCAGACTGCAACTGCATTTGTTCCGCTGTACCGGTTTTTACGATTGCAATTTTGACACTCACATGTTCCTTCTCTGGCTTGACTGTTACCTCTTTAATTGCACTTGTTTCTTTTAATGTTTTATGTAAAAACGGATCTACAATCCCTTCTAACGCTTCAACCACTTGCTCTTTCGTTACCATAATTAGCCCAGCCCCCTGTATGAAAAATAACGTAATGTTAATTGAATTTATCTCTGCTTATCCATGAAATAAATGCGTTTACATTTCCAGTATAACATATTTTCCGAAAACTTCGTTAACGAGAGAAGCTCAAAAAAAATCCTCCTTATTCTGGAGGATTTCCTTTTTCCGTGAAATAACGTAATATACCACGGTATATTGCAGCTGCTACCTTTTGCTGATATTTCTCCGAATTTAACATATACCTTTCGTTCACATTCGATAAAAAGCCAGCTTCAATTAAAGCACCTGGTGTTTTAGAATACTTTAATAAATATACATGCGAAATTGTCTTAGCAGAACGATTCGTGTTCTCTAAACTTGTTCTCAATTCAGCCTGTATAAATTTTGCAGCACGTTCATTTTCAATCGAAGAGCGGTAATAGAACGTTTGTGCGCCTTTCGATCCACTACTAGTTAAAGCATTTAAATGAATACTTGCAAAAAAATCTACATCAGGTTTATTGATGATTTCTACACGTTTTTTTAAATCCTCTGCTTTACGTCTACTATATGACTTTGTATCTTTGTTAGCTAAATCATAATCTCCCTCACGCGTTAAAATAACTAGTGCACCTTGTTCTTGTAAATAGTCTTGTACCTTTTTTGTAATTTCAAGCGTAATATCCTTTTCTATAATATCCTTTCCACCAACAGCCCCTCCATCTGGTCCACCATGCCCAGCATCTAATACAATTACTTTCCCTGATAAGGGTAAATTCCAAGCTCGCCACGATTTTGTAATTTGAAATTCTTGCTTGACTAAAAAAAACAATACAACCGCAGCGAGTGCAAAAGAGATAATTCGAATTCTCTTCATACCTTTCCTCCTCCAGCTAGTCCCTCTAATTACTTATATGGGACAAGAGGAAAGTTTATGCTTGTCTTAATGAAGCTTTAATCGATATCTTCTTTCACCTTTTTCATACCCTTCTTGCCACCACAATCCTATAAACTGCTGACAAGATTCAAAAAGTAACTCCTCATCTTTCAACTTTATTTCTCGCATAGTCATACTCGTTAAAAATTGAAATAGCGTTTCAGTTAATTGTTGTTCTTCTTCTAAAGCTCTATATTTCACATCAAAAAACGATTCACCATAATAACCAAATTTACTGTATCTCGCTCCTAATAAATAAGATTCTATCCCTAATTCAATACAGTAATCTTCATACTGACGATGAAGCTCTTGCATTTGAAAGGCATCACGAATATTTGAACGCAATGTTTTTAATGATAATTCCCGCAACATCTTCCGCTCGTATTTTAACTGCTTTTCTTTTTGTTTTTCTTGTAAGCTGACAATGACATTCATAGTACATATAAACCTCCCTAATACGTATTAGTCTAAACTTCTAAAGAAGAAGCATACGCGCGGCGGTAGCACTAAAATATTCCAAGCTATAAAAATTGCAAAAGAGGAATGAAACATAAAAAAACCCCAACCAAAATGGTTGGGGTTTGTAGTTCGCAAAAATTAACGTTTTGAGAACTGAGGTGCACGACGTGCGCCTTTAAGACCGTATTTTTTACGCTCTTTCATACGTGCGTCACGAGTTAATAGACCTGCACGTTTTAGTGTTAGACGGTATTCTGGATCAGCTTTTAATAAAGCGCGAGAAATACCGTGACGAATAGCACCAGCTTGACCAGTGTATCCACCACCATTTACGTTTACAAGTACATCGTAGTTACCTAAAGTTTCTGTTGCAACTAGAGGTTGTTTCACTACTTCACGTAATGCAGCAAATGGGATATAGTTTTCAAAATCACGACCGTTAATGATAACGCGTCCTTCGCCTGGAACTAGGCGTACGCGCGCTACTGAACTCTTACGACGTCCAGTGCCATAGTATTGAACCTGTGCCAAAGTAAGCCCTCCTTTAATTAATTATCCGCGAAGTTCGTAAACTTCTGGTTTTTGTGCTTGGTGTGGATGCTCTGCTCCAGCATACACGTTAAGTTTCTTAGAAACTTGACGGCCTAAGCGTCCTTTTGGAAGCATGCCTTTAATTGCAAGCTCTAACATTTGTACAGGGTAGTTTGTACGCATTTCAAGAGCTGTTCTTTGCTTAAGTCCACCTGGGTGGTTAGTGTGACGGTAGTAAATTTTATCGTTTAATTTATTACCTGTTAAATGAATTTTCTCAGCGTTAATAATAATTACATGATCACCCGTGTCAACGTGTGGTGTAAATGTAGGTTTGTTTTTACCACGTAAAATGGATGCTACTTCACTAGCAAGGCGACCTAAAGTTTGACCTTCAGCATCAACCACATACCATTTACGCTCAACTTCGTTAGCTTTTGCCATAAAAGTCGTACGCATGTGTTTCCCTCCTCGTTATCTTTTCCATAGAAAAAATCTATTGTTTATCTTAAACACGATTTCCTTCCGGGGCTAATCGTGGTTTTAGAAACAATACCATATGTTATGATATACTTTTGAGTTTCTAATGTCAAGCAAATGTTACACCAGGATTAGTTGTTATAGTTTACCTCCCATAAGTAAAGCCCATGACCTGGAGCCATCTTTCCAGCAAACTGACGATTTTGTTTCGCTAAAATCTCTGGAATGCTATCAGGATCAAGCTTTCCTTGCCCTACGCTAAGTAACGTACCAACAATAATTCTGACCATATTATATAAAAATCCATTACCTACAAAACGAAAAATTATTTCATCATCTTGTTCAATTAACTCGATTTCATAAATTGTTCGCACTTTATCTTTTTTGTCAGTTTTTGCCGAACAAAAAGAAGTAAAATCATGCGTTCCAATAAAATAAGGAATTGCTTTTCTTATAGAGTTGATTTCGAGCGGGTATGGATATTGATATACGTAATTTCTACGGAATACATCCGCAGTCTTTGATAATAATACACGATAACGATATTCTTTTTTCTCAACACCGTAACGTGCATGAAATTCTTCTGTTTTTTTCTCTACTTGCCTAATAACAATATCATCTGGCAACATTGTGTTTAAAGCATTACTCCATTGCCACTCTTCAAGAGACAAAGGAGTATCAAAGTGTATTACTTGTCCTTTTGCATGAACTGTAGAATCTGTTCTACCAGATGCCTGAACACGAACAAGTTCTCCCTTATGCAATTTCTGCAATGCTTTTTCTATCTCCTGTTGAACAGTACGATGGTTCGGCTGAATTTGATAACCACAAAAATGCATGCCATCATATGCAACCGTACATTTTATTCTATCCATTTCTCTATTCTCCATTACGATCGCACCCATGCCAAAATACAAGCTAAACAAAATAAGCTGACAATCGTTACTGTATCGCTTGTTTTCCAGCGTAGTTGCCTAAATTTAGTACGTCCTTCACCACTTTGATATCCACGAGCTTCCATCGCAATGGCTAAGTCCTCTGCACGCTTAAAAGCACTGATAAACAGAGGAACGAGCAGTGAAATAATAGCTTTCATTCTATCTTTTATCGGTCCCCCGGCAAAATCAATACCACGTGACGCTTGTGCTTTCATTATTTTACTCGTTTCATCCATTAATGTCGGGATAAAACGAAGAGAAATTGACATCATTAATGCGATTTCATGAACAGGAACCTTTATACGCTTCAACGGCTTTAATAACGTCTCCAAACCATCTGTAATTTCAATAGGTGTCGTCGTTAACGTTAATAATGTCGTCATTAAAATAATAACGAAGAATCGTACAGAAATGTATATCCCTTGCTCTAATCCTTTTTCATATATCGAAAACCAACCAAGCTGGAATAGTACATCCCCCTCTTTATTTGTAAAAATATGCAGGAAAAATGTAAAAAGAAAAATCCATAAAATTGGTTTTAAGCCCGAAAGTACATAACGAATCGGCACTTTTGCAAAAAATAAAGCAATGAGTGCATATAAAAATAAAAATCCATATGAAATCGCATTATTTGCTAAGAAAACAACAAATACATATAAAAAGACAATCAGCAGCTTCGTACGTGGATCAAGTTGATGAATAAGTGAATTCCCCGGGATATATCTCCCAATAATCAACTGCTGCATGATTCATAACCACCTTTTCGTAACACCTGCACAACTTCATGAGTAAGATCCTCTAAAGATAAGGTAGCCTTTGGAATTGAAATACCAAACTTCTCTTCAATTGCACGTTTATACTTTAATGACATAGGAAGATCCACACCAATTTTCTCTAGTTCATCAGCATGTGAAAATACTTCCTCTGCACTTCCTTGCAAAAAGACCGTTCCTTTATGCATAACTACAATCTGCTCCGCATACTGAGCAGCATCCTCCATATTATGCGTTACAAGGATGACTGTAAGACCCTTCTCCTTGTGCAGCTTATAAAACATCTCCATAAGTTCGTTCTGCCCTTTTGGATCTAGTCCTGCTGTAGGTTCATCTAATACAAGCACTTCAGGTTCCATTGCCAGTACACCCGCTATAGCAACACGTCTCATTTGTCCACCACTTAATTCGAACGGAGAACGTGTTAACAGTTCTGGTTCTAGCCCTACAAGTTCAATTGCCTTTCTAGCCTTTTGCCTTGCTTCGTCTACAGATACTCCAAAATTAGTAGGGCCGAAACAAATATCTTTCTCCACAGTCTCTTCAAACAACTGATGTTCTGGAAATTGAAAGACAACCCCTACTTTTTTACGTAGTGGCTTTAGCTTTTTTTCTTTCTTTCCTGCCGAAATCAAATGTTCACCAATTTGAACTGTACCATTTGTCGGCTGCAATAAACCATTTAAATGTTGAATCATCGTCGACTTTCCTGAACCAGTATGACCGATAATGGCATAATAGCCCCCACTTGGAAACGACACGTCTACATCATAAAGTGCGCGTCTTTCAAATGGAGTTTTATATTGATAACGATGTTCTACTTTTTGGAATGTAATCTCCAAAGTTCGTTCACCAAGCTTTCCATTGTAAGATGCGTATTTTGCAAGAGAATTTCATTTCTTTTTAATAATTCTGCTATTTTCACCGAAAACGGTACATCTAAGCCAATTTCTTGGAGCATATGAGAGGATTTGAAAATTTTTTCTGGAGTCCCTTCCTCTAATATTTCTCCCTTATTTAAAATAATGACACGATCTGACTGTGCCGCTTCTTCTAAATCGTGCGTAATTGATAACACGGTAATACCTTTTTGAGTAACAAGTTGTCTAACCGTTTCTACTACTTCACGTCTCCCTTGAGGGTCTAACATTGACGTTGCTTCATCTAATATTAAAATAGATGGTTGAAGTGCTAAAACGCCTGCTATTGCCACTCGCTGCTTTTGCCCACCAGATAAGGAATGAGGCTCATCATTAAGAAAATCTTCCATACGGACAAGTTGCAAGGCCTGTTCTAATCTTTCAATCATTTGTTCTCTTGGCATTCCGATATTCTCCAAGCCAAATACAACATCATCTTGCACTGTCGTTCCAACAAATTGATTATCTGGATTTTGAAATACCATTCCAATTTGTTTTCGAACATCCCATACCGTTTCCTCTGATAAAACCATTGTATCATTTACTGTAATAGTCCCTGCTTCTGGCAAAAACAAACCATTCAATAATTTTGCAAGTGTAGACTTTCCTGAACCGTTTTGTCCAATAATAGATACCCATTCTCCCTCATATAAGGAAAATGAAACATCTTTTAATGCATAAGTGGCTGCCCCAGGATATTGAAATGATATATTTTCTATCCGAAGTTTCTCTTTTTTCAATAGAAGGCACCCTTTCCTTCGCCAAGTTAGCCTATTTTTATATTTAAAAAAAAGGGCCATGACCAGTTTCTTGAAAAGAACTGTCCTGCCCTTTTAATTATCATTATACTAACTCGATAATTACCATTGGTGCTGCGTCTCCGCGACGTGGACCAATTTTTGCAATACGAGTGTATCCGCCTTGGCGCTCAGCATAGCGTGGAGCTACATCAGCGAATAGTTTTTGAAGTGCATCTTGACCAGTCTCAGCGTTAGCTACTTCATTGCGAATGAAAGCTGCTGCTTGACGACGAGCATGAAGATCTCCGCGTTTACCTAAAGTGATCATTTTTTCCACTACAGAACGAAGTTCTTTTGCACGAGTTTCTGTCGTTTGGATGCGCTCGTTGATAATTAAATCAGTAGCTAAATCACGTAACATAGCTTTACGTTGCGCACTTGTACGGCCTAATTTTCTGTATGCCATTCGTAGTTCCCTCCTTTGTTGATGGGTTTAAATCCTCAGTCGTCTTTACGTAAACCTAAACCTAATTCCTCAAGTTTATGTTTAACTTCTTCTAAGGATTTACGTCCTAAGTTACGAACTTTCATCATATCTTCTTCTGTTTTGTTCGCAAGCTCTTGTACAGTATTAATTCCTGCACGTTTTAGGCAATTATAAGAACGAACAGAAAGGTCTAGTTCTTCGATAGTCATCTCAAGAACTTTCTCTTTTTGATCTTCTTCCTTCTCGACCATAATCTCAGCATTTTGTGCTTCATCAGTTAAACCAACAAAGATATTTAAATGCTCAGTTAAGATTTTGGCACCTAAAGAGATAGCTTCTTTTGGCCCGATGCTTCCATCCGTCCATACATCAAGCGTAAGCTTATCATAATTAGCCACTTGTCCGACACGTGTCTTTTCCACTTGGTAAGTCACACGTGATACTGGAGTATAAATAGAATCAATAGGAATTACTCCTATTGGTTGATCTTCGCTTTTATTTGCATCAGCTGGCGTATACCCACGGCCACGCTTTGCAGTTAAACGCACGCGGAAATGCGCATCTTTTGCTAACGTTGCAATGTGTAAATCTGGATTTAAGATTTCTACATCACTATCGTGAGTAATATCAGCAGCTGTGACAATACCTTCGCCCTGTACATCAATTTCCAACGTCTTCTCTTCTTCAGAGTAGATTTTAAGAGCTAACTTTTTCAAGTTTAAGATGATCGTCGTAACGTCTTCTACTACGCCCTCAACTGTTGAAAATTCATGTAATACGCCATCGATTTGGATAGCAGTAACAGCGGCACCAGGGAGTGAGGATAAAAGAATACGACGTAAGGAGTTACCCAAAGTAGTACCATATCCACGCTCAAGCGGTTCAATTACGAATTTACCATATTTAGCATCTTCGTTAAGTTCAACCGTTTCGATTTTCGGCTTTTCGATTTCAATCATTAACTAAACCCTCCTTCAAAACGTCGAAACCCCGGTTAAACAAAGGTATAACCCCTGTCTAACCGAAAGTCCCCCTTAGGCAGTTCCCGATTGTGCACAACAAGCGATGTTTCTGTACGAAATTTCTCGATAATGCATCATATCCATTATAGACAAAAGGGAAAATTCTATACAGAAAAATTACACACGACGACGTTTTGGTGGACGACATCCATTATGAGGAACTGGAGTAACATCTCTAATTGCTGTTACTTCTAGACCTGCAGCTTGAAGAGCACGAATTGCAGCTTCACGACCAGCACCAGGACCTTTAACAGTAACCTCTAAAGTTTTTAAACCGTGTTCCATTGCAGCTTTAGCAGCAGTTTCAGCAGCCATTTGCGCAGCGAATGGAGTAGATTTACGAGATCCACGGAAACCAAGTGCACCAGCACTAGACCAAGAAAGTGCGTTACCGTGAGTATCTGTAAGTGTTACGATTGTGTTGTTGAAAGTAGAACGAATATGAGCTATACCAGCTTCAATATTCTTTTTCACACGTTTTTTACGAGTGTTTGTTTTACGTGCCATTGTTAGTTCAACCTCCTTTACTTATTATTTCTTTTTATTTGCTACTGTACGACGTGGACCTTTACGTGTACGAGCATTGTTTTTAGAGTTTTGACCACGAACTGGTAAACCACGACGGTGACGAAGACCACGGTAAGAACCGATCTCCATTAGACGTTTGATGTTAAGAGATACTTCACGACGAAGGTCTCCCTCAACTTTAATACGATCGATGATATCACGGATACGTCCTAATTCGTCTTCCGTTAAATCACGAACTCGTGTTTCTTCAGAAATACCTGCTTCAGCAAGAATTTTTTCAGCAGTTGTGCGACCAATGCCGAATACGTAAGTTAAAGAAATAACAACGCGTTTGTCTCGAGGAATATCTACACCTGCGATACGTGCCATTACGAATGCACCTCCTTCTGATTAACCTTGTTTTTGTTTATGTTTAGGGTTTTCACAAATAACCATTACTTTTCCACGTCTACGAATAACTTTACATTTTTCGCAGATTGGTTTAACTGACGGTCTTACTTTCATGTCTCGAACCTCCTTAAAGATTACGGAGTGCTATATTATTTAAAACGGTACGTAATACGACCACGATTTAAATCGTACGGAGATAATTCTACCGTAACTTTGTCTCCTGGTAAAATACGAATGAAGTTCATACGGATTTTACCAGAAACGTGAGCCAATACGACATGCCCATTCTCTAATTCTACTTTGAACATAGCATTTGGCAACGTTTCAAGAACGGTACCTTCGACTTCAATTACATCATCTTTAGCCATTCAATAGTTCTCCCTTCTTCAAATCAGTAACATTTTACACTGCTCTGAAATCCCGGAGAGCCAGCTACTTATAAAGTGGTAAGGATTTCGTATCCTGCTTCTGTAAGAGCAATCGTGTGCTCAAAATGGGCACACCATTTACCATCTACCGTTACCACTGTCCAGTCATCAGATAGTGTTTTTACATATCGTCTTCCTTGATTCACCATCGGCTCAACACAGATGACCATTCCCGGCTTTAATCTAGGGCCTCTATTTGGTGGACCATAGTGCGGGATTTGAGGGTCCTCATGTAAGTCTTGCCCGATTCCGTGACCAACATACTCCCTAACGATCGAGAATCCATTCTCTTCAGCATGGGTTTGAACCGCATGTGAGATATTTGATAATCTCTCGCCTGGTTTTACTTGTTCTAGACCAAGATACAACGATTTTTCTGTGACATCAAGTAGCTTTTGAACAGATTCAGAAATGTTTCCAACTGGATACGTCCATGCAGAATCTCCATGGTACCCATTGTATTTCGCACCAATATCGATACTGATGATATCGCCCTCTTTGAGCTTGCGCTTCCCTGGAATTCCGTGTACAAGCTCTTCATTTACAGAAGCACATATGCTCCCCGGAAATCCGTTGTATCCTTTAAAAGATGGCGTAGCACCATATTTTTGAATCGTCTTTTCCGCTATTTGATCGAGCTCTTTCGTTGTAATTCCTGGAGTAATGTGCTGTTTCAACTCTTGATGAGTCAAAGCAACGATCCTGCCAGCTTCTCGCATGATTTCTATCTCGCGAGGAGTTTTGCAGATTATCATTACGCTAAGCCTCCGATGAGAACATCGATATCAGCAAATACTTTATTGATATCTTGCTCACCATTAATGCTTTGTAAGTAACCAAGCTCTTCGTAGAAATCAAGCAAAGGTTTTGTTTGCTTAATATTTACATCTAAACGATTTGCTACAGTTTCTTCATTGTCATCAGAGCGTTGATATAATTCGCCACCACATTTATCGCACACATCAGCTTTTGCTGGTGGATTGAATTCTAAGTGGTAAGTCGCACCGCACTCTTTACAAATGCGACGGCCTGTAAGGCGTTTTAATAACAACCCTGAATCCACATTAATGTTTAAAACATAGTCGATTTTTTTGCCAAGATCTTTCATAATTTCTTCAAGAGCTGATGCTTGTGCAACAGTTCGTGGGAAACCGTCTAGTAAGAAACCTCTTACGCAGTCGTCTTGACTTAAACGTTCACGAACGATTCCGATTGTAACTTCATCTGGAACAAGTGCACCTTTATCAATAAAAGATTTTGCTTGTAGACCCATTTCAGTTTCAGCCTTCATAGCTGCACGGAACATGTCTCCTGTTGAAATGTGAGGGATGTTATACTTGGCAACAATCTGTTCGGCTTGTGTACCTTTACCAGCACCAGGAAGCCCCATTAAAATTAAGTTCATCCTTGTTCCCCCTCAGAGTACATGAGCATGTAGGGAAGACAATTCTTCCCACTTACTCACTGCTTGATAAACCCTTTGTAATGGCGTTTTACCAGTTGGCTTTCTAGCTGCTTCATTGTTTCTAAAGCAACGCCGACAACGATTAACATACTCGTTCCACCGATCTGTGCAGATGGAGGAAGATTTCCCAATTTCGTAAAGATAACTGGTAAGATTGCAATCGCTGCTAGGAAAATTGATCCTACAAAGGTCAAACGATACAAGATTTTTGTTAGATATTGTTCCGTATTCTTACCCGGACGAATACCTGGAACATATCCACCTTGCTTGTTTAGATTCTCTGACATTTGCTCTGGATTAACCTGAACAAATGCATAGAAATATGTGAAGGCTACAATGAGCGCAACATATATGATCATTCCCACTGGGTGAGAATAGTTAAAGTTTGCAATAATCCACTGCGATACATCATGTTTCGGGAAGAACTGTGCAATAGTCGGAGGCGTAATTAAGAATGAAACAGCAAAAATTACTGGAATAACACCAGCACTATTTACCTTAAGCGGTAAATGTGTGTTTTGTGCTCCAGCATAACCACCATTTCCTCCTGTTACACGCTTCGCATATTGAATTGGGATCTTTCTAACAGCCTGTTGAATGAAAATAACACCCACAATAACTGCTAGCACAGCTAGTAAAATCAATGCAACTTTAACGATACTCATGAACAATTGATCTCCGATATTTTGAAACTGTTGCTGATACACTTGAGATATAACACTTGGGATCGCTGCGGCAATACCGCCAAAGATAAGGATGGAAATACCATTACCTACACCTTTAGCTGTAATCTGTTCACCTAACCACATTAAAAATGCAGTACCAGCAGTCAGTACCGTAGCAATGTATAAATAAGTGCTCCAACCTGGATTCAAAATTAATTGTCCACCTACCATACCGTTAAAACCGATTGACATACCAAACCCCTGAATAAACGCAAGAACAATTGTAAAGTAACGCGTGAATTGCGTTAATTTACGACGGCCCATTTCACCTTGCTTCGACCATTCCGAAAATTTAGGAACAACATCCATCTGCAATAATTGCACGATGATGGATGCTGTAATATACGGCATGATTCCCATCGCAAAGATGGAGAAGTTTTTCAAGGCTCCACCGCCAAATGTATTTAGAATACCTAAAGCATTTAATTGATCTTGTGCCTTCAGTACGTCTCCATTTGTAAATGGCACGGGGATAAACGTGCCAATCCTGAATACGATTAACATCGCTAAAGTGAATAATATTTTACGTCTTATCTCAGCAACGCGCATAAAGTTGGAGATTGTACGAAACATTAGATCACCTCAACTGATCCGCCAGCTGCTTCAATTGCTTCTTTAGCACTTGAAGAGAACTTGTGCGCTTTAACAGTTAGTTTTTTCTCTACTGCTCCGCTTGCAAGAACTTTAACACCGTCGTTTAACTTGCTGATAACGCCAGTTTCCAGCAATAATTCAGGTGTTACTTCTGTACCATCTTCAAAACGATTTAACGTTGATAAGTTTACAATAGCAAACTCTTTACGGTTAATGTTTGTGAAGCCGCGTTTTGGTAAACGACGGAATAATGGAGTTTGACCACCTTCGAAGCCAAGACGAACACCGCCGCCAGAACGTGCGTTTTGTCCTTTATGACCTTTACCAGCAGTTTTACCGTTACCAGAACCGATACCACGACCGACACGGTTACGTACTTTACGAGAACCTTCTGCAGGTTTTAATTCATGAAGTTTCATTCCCAGGCACCTCCTTATATTAATGAGTTATCCTTAAGCTTCTTTTACAGTTACAAGGTGAGAAACTTTGTTGATCATACCAAGAATAGCAGGAGTTTCTTCCTTAACTACAGTTGAATTCAACTTTTTAAGACCTAAAGCTTCTACCGTCGCACGTTGATCTTGTGGACGACCAATTACACTACGAGTGAGGGTAATTTCTAACTTTTTCGCCATTTGTTTTCCCTCCTTAACCTAGTAGCTCTTCTACAGATTTACCGCGTAATTTTGCAACATCTTCAGCGCGCTTAAGTTCGCTTAATCCGTTCACAGTAGCGCGAATCATGTTGATTGGTGTGTTAGAACCAAGAGATTTCGAAAGAATATCTTGTACACCAGCTAATTCAAGGACCGCACGAACAGGTCCACCAGCAATAACACCAGTACCCTCAGCAGCAGGTTTTAAGAATACTTCACCAGCGCCAAAATGACCGTTGATTGTGTGTGGAATTGTTGTACCAACTAATGGTACAGCGATTAAGTTTTTCTTAGCGTCTTCGATAGCTTTACGGATTGCGTCTGGTACCTCTTGTGCTTTACCAGTACCGAATCCAACATGACCGTTTTTATCGCCAACTACAACTAGTGCAGCAAAGCGGAAACGACGACCACCCTTAACAACTTTCGCGACACGATTTATCGTAACTACACGTTCTTCAAGTTCTAATTTACTTGGGTCAATGCGATGCATCAATTTTCCCTCCTTTGACCATTAAAATTGTAATCCAGCCTCACGAGCAGCTTCAGCTAGAGCTTTAACACGGCCATGGTATAAGTAACCACCGCGATCAAATACTACTTCTTTAACGCCTTTCTCTACAGCACGCTTAGCAACTGATTCTCCAACTTTCGTAGCAGCTTCAATATTGCTAGTACCGTTAAGAGCAAGGTCTTTATCAAGAGTAGATGCACTTACTAACGTTACACCATTCACATCATCAATAACTTGAGCGTAAATATGTTGGTTAGAACGGAACACGTTTAAACGTGGACGCTCTGCAGTACCAGTAAGTTTAGCACGTACACGTGCATGTCTTTTCTTACGAGTCGCATTTTTATCAGCTTTAGTGATCATTCTTGTCACTCCTTTCTCTCACCTAACGGGTTTACTTAGCAGTTTTACCTTCTTTACGACGAACAACTTCGCCTTCGTAACGAATACCTTTACCTTTGTAAGGCTCAGGAGCACGTACAGCACGGATGTTAGCAGCGAATTCGCCAACACGTTGCTTGTCGATACCTTTAATTACGATCTTAGTTGGTGCAGGTACTTCAACTTCAAGACCTGCTTCCGGAGTCATTTCTACTGGATGAGAATAACCTACGCTTAATACAAGTTTATCACCTTGTTTTTGAGCACGGTAACCAACACCGACTAATTCAAGTCCGCGTGCGAAACCTTCAGTTACACCTTCAACCATGTTTCCGATTAAAGCACGAGTTGTACCGTGTAATGCACGGTGTTCCTTCTGTTCAGATGGACGCTCAACTGTTAATGTATTCTCTTCAATTTTGATAAGCATATCAGCATTGAAAGTACGAGTTAATTCACCTTTAGGGCCTTTTACTGTTACAGTATTGTCTTCTGCAACTGTAATAGTAACACCTGCAGGGATTTCAAGAATCTTTTTACCAATACGAGACATGTGGTCACACCTCCGTTCGTTTTAAATATATATTACCAAACGTATGCTACTACTTCTCCACCAGTTTGTAATTGACGAGCGTCTTTGTCTGTCATTACTCCCTTAGATGTAGAAACAAGAGCGATACCTAATCCGTTAAGTACACGTGGTACTTCGTCAGCTTTAGCGTAAACGCGTAAGCCAGGTTTACTGATACGTTTTAATCCAGTGATTACACGTTCATTGTTTGCACCATATTTCAGGAAAATACGAAGGATACCTTGTTTGTTATCCTCGATGTATTCTACATCACGAATGAAACCTTCACGTTTTAAAAGTTCAGCGATCTCTTTTTTGATTTTAGAAGCAGGAACCTCTAATTTCTCATGACGTACCATGTTCGCATTACGGATGCGAGTAAGCATGTCTGCAATTGGATCTGTCATCACCATGTGTTTTACCTCCTTCCCATTTGTGGGTTTTACCAACTAGCTTTTTTAACACCAGGAATTTGACCTTTATATGCAAGTTCACGGAAACAAATACGGCAAAGTTTAAATTTGCGGTATACAGAATGCGGACGACCGCAGCGTTCGCAACGTGTATACTCTTGTACTTTAAACTTAGGAGTACGCTTTTGTTTCGCTATCATAGATTTTTTAGCCACGTTTTCGCCTCCTCTACTTAGCGTTGGCTTCCATTATTTTTGGAATGGCATACCGAATTGTGTTAAAAGTTCACGAGCTTCTTCATCAGTTTTCGCTGTAGTAACGATTACGATGTCCATACCGCGGACTTTGCTTACTTTATCATAATCAATCTCAGGGAAAATAAGTTGCTCTTTAACACCTAATGTATAGTTTCCACGACCATCGAATGATTTCTTAGAAACACCACGGAAATCACGTACACGTGGTAAAGAAACTGATACTAATTTGTCGAAGAACTCATACATTTGCTCGCCGCGTAAAGTTACTTTCGCACCGATTGGCATACCTTCACGAAGACGGAAACCAGCGATTGATTTTTTAGCACGAGTTACAACAGGTTTTTGACCTGTGATTTGTGTTAATTCTTCTACTGCGTTGTCTAACGCTTTTGAGTTAGATACCGCGTCACCAACACCAGTGTTGATTACGATCTTTTCGATTTTTGGTACCTGCATTACAGATTTATAGTTAAACTTGCTCACTAGAGCAGGAGTAATTTCCTTTTGGAACTTCTCTTTAAGGCGATTCAATGAAGTGACCTCCTTTCTTAAGAAAATTATTTATCTAATAATTCACCAGATTTTTTTGCAATACGAACTTTTTTACCATCTTCTACTTTGAAGCCTACGCGAGTAGGTTCACCTGTTTTCGGATCTAAAATCATAACGTTAGAAACGTGAATAGGTGCTTCTTTAGTAATAATTCCACCTTGTGGATTTAATTGAGATGGCTTAGAGTGCTTCTTAACGATATTGACACCCTCAACGATAACACGGTTTTGCTTTGGGAAAGCCACAAGGATAACGCCTTGTTTTCCTTTGTCTTTACCAGTGATTACCTGTACTTTATCACCTTTTTTTACATGCATCTTAATTCTGCACCTCCTTAGCAAGGCAATACCTTAAATTATAGAACTTCTGGAGCTAAAGAAACGATCTTCATGAAGTTGCTATCACGTAATTCACGAGCTACTGGTCCGAAGATACGAGTACCACGTGGGCTCTTATCGTCTTTAATGATAACCGCTGCGTTTTCATCAAATTTGATGTAAGAACCGTCCGGACGACGAGCTCCGCTCTTCGTACGTACTACTACTGCTTTAACAACGTCACCTTTTTTAACAACGCCACCTGGTGTTGCTTGTTTTACCGTAGCAACGATAATGTCACCAATGTTAGCATATTTACGACCAGAGCCGCCTAATACTTTAATTGTTAAAAGTTCACGTGCACCAGAGTTGTCAGCAACTTTCAAACGAGATTCTTGTTGGATCATGTTATGAAACCTCCCTTCGGACTAAAAATTCCGATTCGTCTATTTAGATAATAACCGCTTCTTCAACGATTTCAACTAAACGGAAACGCTTAGTAGCAGAAAGCGGGCGAGTTTCCATGATTTTAACGATATCGCCAAGTTTCGCTTGGTTTTGCTCATCATGGGCTTTGTACTTCTTAGAATACTTAACACGTTTTCCGTACAAGGAATGAGTTTTGTAAGTTTCAACTAAAACTGTAATCGTTTTGTCCATTTTGTCAGACACTACACGACCAGTATAAACTTTGCGTTGGTTACGTTCGCTCACTATGCAAACCTCCCCTCAATTTATCGATTAATTCCGATCTCTCTTTCACGAACTACAGTTTTCATACGAGCAATTGCTTTACGCACTTCACGAATGCGAGTTGGATTCTCTAATTGTCCTGTAGCAAGTTGGAAGCGAAGATTAAACAACTCTTCCTTTAAAGCTTTAACTTTTGTTTCGATTTCGGCAGTGGTTAATTCACGAATATCATTAGTTTTCATTAGATTCACCACCATTTTCTTCACGTTTTACGAATTTACATTTCACAGGTAACTTGTGAGCTGCAAGACGTAATGCTTCGCGTGCTACCTCTTCAGATACACCCGCGATTTCGAACATAATTTTCCCAGGTTTTACTACTGCTACCCAGCCTTCTGGTGCCCCTTTACCGGAACCCATACGTACTTCTAGAGGTTTTGCAGTGTAAGGTTTAGAAGGGAAAATTTTAATCCATACTTTACCGCCACGTTTCATGTAACGAGTCATTGCACGACGAGCAGCTTCGATTTGACGGTTTGTAATCCATGAAGCAGCTTGTGCTTGTAAACCGAATTCACCGAAAGCAATTTCAGTTCCACCTTTAGCACGACCACGCATTTTACCACGATGCTCTCTACGATATTTTACGCGTTTTGGCATTAACATATTATTTTCCTCCTTCCTCAGAAGCTTTCTTTTTTGTAGGAAGGACTTCTCCACGGTAGATCCATACTTTTACGCCTAATTTACCGTATGTTGTATCAGCTTCAACTGCTGCATAGTCAATATCAGCGCGAAGTGTATGAAGTGGAACAGTTCCTTCACTGTAAGATTCTGCACGAGCGATATCAGCTCCGCCAAGACGACCAGAAACCTGTGTTTTAATACCTTTAGCACCTGCACGCATAGCACGTTGAATAACTTGCTTTTGTGCACGACGGAATGATACACGGTTTTCTAATTGACGAGCGATGTTTTCGCCTACTAATTTAGCGTTAAGATCAGCTCTCTTAACTTCTAAAATGTTGATGTGTACACGCTTGCCTGTTAATTGGTTAAGAGCTTTACGAAGTGCTTCAACTTCAGTACCACCTTTACCAATTACCATACCAGGTTTTGCAGTGTGAATTGTAACATTTACACGATTTGCTGCACGTTCGATTTCTACTTTAGCAACAGCAGAATCTTTTAAGCGTACATTAATGTACTCACGGATTTTGATGTCTTCATGTAATAATGTAGCGTAATCTTTCTCAGCGAACCAACGAGATTCCCAGTCACGGATAACGCCGACACGAAGACCAATTGGATTAACCTTTTGACCCATCGATTATCCCTCCTTCTTTTCTGATACCACAACTGTGATGTGGCTTGTGCGTTTGTTAATTTGGCTTGCACGACCCATTGCACGTGGACGGAAACGTTTTAACGTTGGACCTTCGTCAACGAAAACTTTTTCTACAACTAGGTTGTTAATGTCCATCTCATAATTGTGCTCTGCATTTGCGATTGCAGATTTTAAAACTTTTTCTACAACTGGAGAAGCAGTTTTTGGTGTGTGGTTAAGGATAGCAATCGCTTCACCCACTTGCTTACCTCGGATTAAGTCTACTACTAAACGAACTTTACGAGGAGCAATACGAACTGTTCTCGCTACTGCTTTAGCTTGCATTGAAGTGCCTCCTCTCATTATCTTCTAGTTTTCTTATCGTCAGCAAGGTGACCTTTGTACGTACGAGTTGGTGCGAATTCACCTAACTTATGGCCAACCATATCCTCAGTGATGTACACAGGTACGTGTTTACGACCATCATATACAGCGATTGTGTGTCCGATGAACTGAGGGAAGATTGTTGAACGGCGAGACCAAGTTTTAACAACTTGTTTTTGCTCAGATGCAACTAATTTTTCCATTTTGCTCATTAAGTGATCATCGACAAATGGTCCTTTTTTTAAGCTACGAGCCATTTTGGTGCCTCCCTTCGTGATTGGCGTACGGTTCTAGAAATGAACCGTACTACAATCCCATTATTTTTTACGACGACGAACGATAAATTTGTCAGACGCTTTGTTTTTCTTACGAGTCTTGAATCCAAGAGTTGGTTTACCCCATGGAGACATTGGAGACTTACGTCCGATTGGAGAACGTCCTTCACCACCACCGTGTGGGTGATCAACAGGGTTCATTACAGAACCACGAACTGTTGGGCGTTTACCTAACCAGCGAGAGC
Source organism: Bacillus sp. BF2-3 (assembly GCF_008368795.1). NCBI lineage: Bacteria > Bacillati > Bacillota > Bacilli > Caryophanales > Bacillaceae > Bacillus > Bacillus sp. BF2-3. The sequence continues at coordinate 36,362 of NZ_QOSA01000055.1, read as the reverse complement.
GACCTGCTTTACCGATTTTGATAAGTTCGTGTTGTTCGTTACCTACTTGACCGATTGAAGCGCGACAAGCAGATAATACAAGACGTACTTCACCAGAAGTTAAACGTACAAGTACGTATTTACCTTCTTTACCAAGTACTTGAGCAGATGTACCAGCAGAACGAACTAATTGTCCGCCACGACCAGGCTTAAGCTCGATGTTATGAACAACAGTACCTACTGGAATGTTGATTAATGGTAATGCGTTACCGATTTTAATGTCAGCTTCTGGGCCAGACATAACTTCCATACCTACTTCTAAAGATTTAGGAGCAAGAATGTAACGTTTTTCACCGTCAACGTAGTTAATTAATGCGATATTCGCAGAGCGGTTTGGATCGTATTCGATCGTAGCAACGCGTCCTGGAATTCCATCTTTGTTACGCTTAAAGTCGATGATACGGTATTGACGCTTATGTCCGCCACCTTGATGACGTACAGTGATTTTACCTTGGTTATTACGACCAGCCTTCTTGCTTAAAGGAGCAAGTAATGACTTTTCGGGTCTATCAGTCGTGATTTCAGCGAAATCATTCGTAGTCATATTACGACGACCGTTAGTAGTTGGATTATACTTTTTGATTCCCATCTCAATTTCCCTCCTTCTTTAGTAAGAATTAAACGCCTTGGAAGATTTCGATTTCTTTGCTGTCAGCAGTTAGCTTAACGATTGCTTTACGACGACGGCTAGTAAAACCAGCGTGACGACCAACGCGTTTTGCTTTCGGCTTGTAGTTCATGATGTTCACTTTTTCTACTTTAACACCAAAGATCGCTTCAAGAGCATCTTTAACTTCTGTTTTATTAGATTTAACGTCCACATCGAACGTGTATTTTTTTTCAGCCATCATTTCCATAGAACGTTCAGTGATAACTGGGCGCTTAATGATATCACGAGGATCTCTCATTATGCAAGCACCTCCTCTACTTTTTCCACTGCCGCTTTTGTCATGATTAGCTTATCATGATGAAGCACGTCTAAAACGTTTACGCCATCAGCAGTGATTACTGTTACTCCAGGGATATTGCGAGCAGATAACTCTACAGATTCGTTTGCATCAGCAGTTACGATAAGAGCTTTCTTCTCAACAGTTAATCCTTTAAGTACTGCTAGCATGTCTTTTGTTTTTGGTGCATTTAACACTAGGTCTTCAAGAACTACAATGTTGTTCTCAACTACTTTAGTAGCTAATGCAGATTTGATTGCTAAACGACGAACTTTCTTAGGAAGTTTGTACGCATAGCTTCTTGGTGTAGGTCCGAATACCGTACCACCACCACGCCATTGAGGAGAGCGGATAGACCCTTGACGAGCACGTCCAGTTCCTTTTTGACGCCATGGTTTACGACCACCACCGCGAACTTCAGAGCGAGTTTTTACTTTGTGTGTACCTTGACGTAAAGATGCACGTTGCATCATTACAGCTTCGAAAAGTACAGCTTCATTTGGTTCGATACCGAAAATAGCTTCAGCTAATTCGATTTCACCAACCTGTGAACCAGTTTGGTTATATACAGTAACTTTTGGCATTGGAATTCCTCCTTCCTATTGTGAATTATTTGCTAACCTTCACAGCGCCTTGAACAACTACAAGAGATTTCTTAGCACCTGGAACGTTACCTTTTACTAGTAATAAGTTGCGCTCAGTGTCAACTTGAACGATTTCTAAGTTTTGGATAGTAACTTGGTCTCCACCCATACGTCCAGCAAGTTTTTTGCCTTTGAATACACGGTTCGGAGCAACTGGGCCCATTGAACCTGGACGACGGTGATAGCGAGAACCATGAGACATAGGTCCGCGAGATTGTCCGTGGCGTTTGATAACACCTTGGAAACCTTTACCTTTAGAAATTCCTGTTACATCAACGATTTCACCTGTAGCGAATACGTCAACTTTTACCTCTTGACCAACCTCTAATCCGTCCACGTCTGCATCGCGGATTTCGCGAATGAAGCGCTTAGGAGTTGTAGATGCTTTAGCAGTGTGGCCTTGTTCAGGTTTGTTAGTTAACTTTTCACGTTTATCTTCAAATCCTAACTGGATTGCATTGTAGCCATCAGTTTCAGTTGTTTTCTTTTGAAGAACAACGTTTGGATTAGCAGCGATAACTGTTACTGGGATTAACTCACCGTTCTCAGCAAATACTTGAGTCATACCGATCTTTCTTCCTAAGATTCCTTTGGTCATGAGTTACACCTCCTACATTTTTAAGTTATATAAATTATAGTTTGATTTCGATATCTACACCAGATGGTAAGTCTAAACGCATTAATGAATCTACTGTTTGTGGAGTAGGACTCACGATGTCGATTAGACGTTTGTGCGTGCGCATTTCGAATTGCTCACGAGAATCTTTGTACTTATGAACAGCACGAAGAATTGTGTAAACAGTTTTTTCAGTTGGTAATGGGATCGGACCAGAAACTGTTGCCCCAGAACGCTTAGCTGTTTCTACAATTTTCTCAGCTGACTGATCAAGAATACGGTGATCGTAAGCTTTTAAACGGATACGAATTTTTTCTTTTGCCATTATTTTCCCTCCTTCGTTCGCCTATTTCTAAAATAGACCTTCTCCATGGAAATTTCCCCACACCATGCCATGGCAAAGCGGCCGGGTGTGTCAGCAACCTTCCACTTCATCGCAGTCAAAGACCAACATTGTCTATTATACAATGTTATTCGTCTAGATGCAAGCATCTTTTTGTTTGCATCTGCTTTTCTCTACTTTTGCTATTATACATGGCACTTTAAAGAATTTCAAGTTTTCATCTAACAGAATTCATTTTACAGTTTCTGGATTATCTTTTGTCGTTTTTATAATACTATAGAAGAAACTCGTCAAAACAAAAAACACCCTCTTCTTCCTTATATAAACGCAAACAAAAAACCTAAGGGAAAATCCCTTAGGTTTTTTTATATCAGTTAAGATTACTCAACGATAGTAGCAACTACACCGTAACCTACTGTACGTCCACCTTCACGAATAGAGAATTTAGTTCCCTCTTCGATAGCGATTGGAGCGATAAGTTCGATAGTCATTTCGATGTTGTCACCAGGCATTACCATTTCAGTACCTTCTGGTAATTGGATGATACCAGTTACGTCAGTTGTACGGAAGTAGAACTGAGGACGGTAGTTAGCGAAGAATGGAGTGTGACGTCCACCTTCTTCTTTAGATAATACGAAAACTTCAGCTTTGAATTTAGCGTGAGCTTTTACAGAACCGCTTTTTGCAAGTACTTGTCCACGTTGGATGTCTTCACGAGCAACCCCACGAAGTAAAGCACCGATGTTGTCTCCAGCTTGAGCTTGGTCAAGAAGTTTACGGAACATCTCTACACCAGTTACAGTTGTAGAAGCATTTTCTTCAGCAAGACCGATGATTTCTACTACGTCACCAACTTTAACGATACCGCGCTCAACACGACCAGTAGCAACTGTACCACGACCTGTGATAGAGAATACGTCCTCTACAGGCATTAAGAATGGTTTGTCAGTTTCACGTTCTGGAGTTGGGATGTAAGCATCAACTTCAGCCATTAATTCAATGATTTTTGCTTCCCAATCAGCTTCTCCTTGAAGAGCTTTAAGAGCAGAACCTTTGATTACAGGAATGTCGTCGCCTGGGAATCCGTATTCAGATAATAGGTCGCGAACTTCCATTTCTACTAATTCTAATAATTCTTCGTCATCTACCATGTCGCATTTGTTTAAGAATACAACGATGTAAGGAACACCTACTTGACGAGAAAGAAGGATGTGCTCACGTGTTTGAGGCATTGGGCCATCAGCAGCAGATACTACTAAGATACCGCCGTCCATTTGAGCAGCACCAGTGATCATGTTTTTAACATAGTCAGCGTGACCTGGGCAGTCAACGTGTGCATAGTGACGAGTTTCAGTTTCGTACTCAACGTGTGCAGTTGAGATTGTGATACCGCGCTCTCTTTCTTCTGGAGCAGCATCGATTTGATCGTATCCGCGTGCTTCAGCACCACCAGCTTTTGCAAGAACTGTAGTGATCGCAGCAGTTAATGTAGTTTTACCATGGTCAACGTGGCCGATTGTACCGATGTTAACATGGGGTTTAGAACGTTCGAATTTAGCTTTAGCCATTCTAAATTCCTCCTTAGTTTATATAGGTTATTTTATATTTAGACTAGAAAGTGAAACTTACGTCCCACTTTCTAAGCTTACATAAGTAGTTATACTTGAACAATCGATAAAAATCAATTATTCACCTTTATTTTTTTTGATAATTTCTTCAGAAACAGACTTTGGTACTTCTTCATAGTGGTCAAACACCATAGAGAATGTTCCGCGTCCTTGAGTGTTAGAACGTAATGACGTTGCATAACCGAACATTTCAGAAAGTGGAACCATAGCGCGAACAACTTGTGCGTTACCGCGAGCTTCCATACCTTCTACACGTCCACGACGAGATGTTACGTCACCCATAATGTCACCCATGTACTCTTCAGGAATTACAACTTCAACTTTCATCATTGGCTCAAGAATTACTGGGCTACATTTAGAAACCGCAGCTTTAAGTGCCATAGATGCAGCGATTTTGAACGCCATCTCAGATGAATCGACATCATGGTAAGATCCGTCAACTAATGCAGCTTTAATGTCAACTAGTGGATAACCAGCTAGTACACCATTTTTAAGTGCATCTTCAAGACCTGCTCCAACAGCTGGGATGTATTCACGAGGAACTACACCACCGACGATCTTGTTTTCGAATTCGAATCCTTTACCTTCTTCGTTAGGTTCAAACTCAATCCAAACGTGACCGAATTGTCCACGACCACCAGATTGACGAGCGAACTTACCTTCAACTTTCGCAGCAGCGCGGAAAGTCTCACGGTATGCTACCTGAGGAGCACCAACGTTTGCTTCCACTTTGAATTCACGGCGCATACGGTCAACGATGATATCAAGGTGAAGTTCACCCATACCAGCGATGATAGTTTGGCCAGTTTCTTGGTCAGTGTGAGCACGGAATGTTGGATCTTCTTCAGAAAGCTTAGATAATGCTGTACCCATTTTATCTTGGTCAGCTTTAGATTTTGGTTCGATAGCTACAGAGATAACTGGCTCTGGGAATTCCATAGACTCAAGGATAACAAGGCTCTTCTCGTCACAAAGAGTATCACCAGTAGTAGTATCTTTTAAACCTACAGCAGCAGCGATATCACCAGCGTAAACTGTTGAAATCTCTTCACGGCTGTTAGCGTGCATTTGTAGGATACGACCTACACGCTCACGCTTACCTTTAGTTGAGTTTTTCACGTATGATCCAGAGTTTAACACACCAGAGTACACACGGAAGAACGTTAACTTACCAACATAAGGGTCAGTCATGATTTTGAATGCTAAAGCTGCGAATGGTTCTTCATCGCTAGACTTACGTTCTACTTCTTCATCTGTATCCGGTAGAGTACCTTTAATAGCAGGTACATCTAGTGGAGATGGAAGGTAGTCGATAACTGCGTCTAACAGAATTTGAACACCTTTGTTTTTGAATGCAGAACCACAGATTACTGGGAAGAATTCTACAGAAGTTGTAGCCTTACGGATACCAGCTTTAAGCTCTTCTACAGTGATTTCTTCACCTTCTAGGTACTTCATCATCATTTCTTCATCAAGCTCAGCTACCGCTTCAATAAGTTTTCCACGGTATTCTTCAGCTAATTCTTTGTGCTCTTCAGGAATTTCAACACGTTGAATGTCTGTTCCTAAATCGTTACCGTACATGTAAGCACACTCTTCAACAAGGTCAATGATACCATTGAACTCATCTTCAGCACCGATTGGTAACTGAATTGGATGTGCGTTTGCTTGTAAACGATCGTGGATTGTTCCTACAGAGTATAAGAAATCTGCACCGATCTTATCCATTTTGTTAACGAATACGATACGAGGTACGCCGTAAGTAGTAGCCTGACGCCAAACAGTTTCTGTTTGTGGTTCTACACCAGATTGCGCATCAAGTACTGCTACAGCGCCATCAAGTACGCGTAAAGAACGTTCTACTTCTACTGTGAAATCTACGTGTCCTGGAGTATCAATGATGTTTACACGATGACCTTTCCATTGTGCTGTAGTTGCAGCAGAAGTAATTGTGATACCACGCTCTTGCTCTTGCTCCATCCAGTCCATCTGAGATGCACCTTCGTGAGTTTCACCGATTTTATGAATACGTCCTGTGTAGTACAGAATACGCTCAGTTGCTGTTGTTTTACCAGCATCGATGTGAGCCATGATACCAATATTACGAGTGTTTTCTAAAGAGAACTCTCTTGCCATTTGGTGTCTTGCTCCTTCCATATATGGATTGGATTTTTTTTATTTTAAGTAGCAAAAAAGCCACTTTATATTGTTACACATGTCAGTATGTCCAGTACTCTCATTATGTAAAACGAGCGCCCGATGAAAGGGAGAGGCATTCTCCCTCTCCACACTTCCATAAGCGACAAATAAAGCGGTTTATGCTTACATTTATTTTACGTTGAATCCTACCAACGGTAATGAGCAAATGCTTTGTTAGCTTCTGCCATTTTATGAGTGTCTTCACGTTTCTTAACAGATGCACCAGCGTTGTTAGCTGCATCTAAGATTTCGTTAGCAAGACGCTCTTCCATAGTTTTTTCACCACGAAGACGAGCGTAGTTTACTAACCAACGAAGACCTAAAGTTGTACGGCGTTCTGGACGAACCTCAACTGGAACTTGGTAGTTAGCACCACCAACACGACGAGCGCGTACTTCAAGAACAGGCATGATGTTCTTAAGAGCTTGCTCGAATACTTCCATTGGCTCTTTACCAGTACGTTCGTTTACGATATCGAACGCATTATAAAGAATTGTTTGAGATTTACCTTTTTTACCGTCAACCATCATTTTGTTGATAAGGCGTGTTACTAGCTTCGAATTGTACATTGGATCTGGTAACACGTCACGTTTCGCAACAGGTCCTTTACGAGGCATATTGAGTTCCTCCTTTCATTTTAAAGTTATTATTTTTTAGCAGGTTTTGGTCTCTTAGTACCATATTTAGAACGTCCTTGCATACGTTTGTCAACACCAGCTGTGTCAAGCGCACCACGAACGATGTGGTAACGTACCCCCGGTAAATCCTTTACACGACCACCGCGAATTAATACTACGCTATGCTCTTGTAGGTTATGACCGATACCTGGGATGTAAGCTGTAACCTCGATACCGTTTGTTAAACGTACACGAGCGTATTTACGTAACGCTGAGTTAGGTTTCTTTGGAGTCATTGTACCAACACGAGTACATACACCACGTTTTTGAGGTGCAGAGATATCAGTTGATTTTTTCTTTAAAGAGTTAAAACCTTTGTTTAACGCAGGTGATTTAGATTTCCATACTTTATCAGTACGACCATTTCTCACTAATTGGTTAATAGTAGGCATTTGATTATCCTCCCTTCGCATGTTTGTATGACCACATATCCAGGTGGTTCATTATTAGTTGAAAACAAAGTTTTTGCAAGGAAGAGCAAATGCTCTCTCCTCACAAAAACAGTTTTAACTTATTATTCCTATTGCTGAAGCTCCCACTTGAATCCCCGAAGCTTTACCAAGCTTACGAACTGATTCAACTTTTGTTATGGGCACGTTATATTGCATTGCAATACGAATGATAGCATGGGTTAACCGCATGTCAGCATCCTCTGCGATGACAACTTCTTTAACTGTACCATTTTTGATTGCTTCCAATGTGCGTTTATGACCAACGACTACATTTTCAGCAGTTGATACTTTTTGATAAGACATATAAATATCCTCCAAAGCATCGTTCAGGAGCAACCTTGATTATAGTAACATTTTGACTCATACAATGTCAACTAAGATTAATTGTTTTTATACAAAATTTATGACGGAAAATTTTACTGTTCCACATAAACCTCATCGTTTTCTACGTTCATGTCATCTTGTGTTGTTTTTACAAGATCCACTTTGCGATAACGATTCATACCTGTTCCAGCAGGAACAAGTTTACCGATAATAACATTTTCTTTTAATCCTAGAAGTTCATCGCGTTTACCCTTAATTGCTGCATCAGTTAAGACACGAGTTGTTTCTTGGAACGATGCTGCAGATAAGAATGAATCTGTTTCAAGTGAAGCTTTTGTAATACCAAGTAGAACAGGTCTAGCTGTTGCTGGTTGCTTACCTTGCAGTAAGACCTTAGCATTCGCATCAGTAAACTGATGGATATCTAGTAATGTTCCTGGTAATACATCTGTTTCACCTGCATCACTTACACGAACTTTACGTAACATTTGACGTACCATTACCTCTACGTGTTTGTCACCAATTTCTACCCCTTGCATACGGTATACTTTTTGAACTTCACGTAATAAGTATTCTTGAACCGCCGTAATGTCCGTTACTTTTAGTAATTCTTTCGGATCAATAGAACCTTCTGTTAACTCTTTACCGTGGCTAATTGGCTGTCCTGGAGTTACTTTCAGACGAGCACCGTAAGGAATAGCATACGTACGAGCTTCAACTTCACCCTGTACAACTACTTCTTGGCGATCTTTAACGTCGTTGATCGCTGCGATAACACCGTCGATTTCACTGATAACTGCCTGACCTTTCGGATTACGAGCTTCGAAGATCTCTTGGATACGAGGTAAACCTTGAGTAATATCATCTCCGGCAACCCCACCTGTATGGAATGTACGCATCGTTAACTGTGTACCTGGCTCACCGATAGATTGAGCTGCGATAATACCTACCGCTTCTCCTACTTCTACGTCTGTTCCAGTTGCTAAGTTACGACCGTAACACTTCTTACATACACCGTGGCGAGTGTTACACGTAAACGCTGAACGAATGTTTACAGTTTCAACACCCGAATTTTCAACGATATGAGCGATATCTTCAGTAATTAATTGATTTTCAGCAACTAATACTTCACCTGTTTCAGGATGTTTTACAGTTTTTCTTGCAAAACGTCCAACAAGACGATCATATAATGACTCGATAACTTCATTACCCTCTTTAATCGCACCAATTAATAAACCGCGATCTGTTCCACAATCATCTTCACGAACGATTACATCTTGTGCAACGTCAACAAGACGACGTGTTAAGTAACCAGAATCGGCAGTTTTAAGTGCTGTATCAGCAAGACCTTTACGCGCACCATGCGTAGAGATGAAGTACTCAAGTACTGTTAAACCTTCACGGAAACTCGATTTGATTGGAAGTTCGATGATACGACCAGATGGATTGGCCATAAGACCACGCATACCAGCAAGCTGAGTAAAGTTAGATGCGTTACCACGGGCACCTGAGTCACTCATCATGAAGATTGGGTTGCGTTTATTCAAGGATTTCATCAGTTTTCCTTGGATAACATCTTTTGCATTACTCCAAATAGAAATAACGCGATCGTAACGTTCTTCTTCCGTGATTAAACCGCGACGGAATTGTTTAATTACATTATCTACTTTTGCTTGTGCTTCGTGGAGAATTTCATCTTTTTCGCCTAATACAAGAATGTCAGATACCCCAACTGTAATACCAGCTTTTGTAGAGTACTTGAATCCTAAGTTTTTCATACGGTCAAGCATGCGAGACGTTTCTGTAATTTGGAAACGTTTGAACACTTCCGCAATGATGTTACCAAGGATCTTCTTGCTAAATGGCGCCACTTCTTCGCGACTAGCAATAATTTCTTTAATGTTCGCACCTTTTTCAACGAAATATTTCGCTGGTGTTTCTTTTTCAAGGTTTGAATTTGTTGGTTCATTAATATAAGGGAACGACTCTGGTAAGATTTCGTTAAATATTAATTTACCAACTGTTGTTAATAGAAGCATACTCTTTTGCTCTTCAGTAAATGTTGCGTTGTTTACTGCACTTGCAGCTACTGCAACACGTGTATGAAGATGAACATATCCATTTTGATATGCAAGCAATGCTTCGTTTGCATCTTTGAAGACCATACCTTCACCGATTGCACCTTCACGCTCAAGTGTTAAGTAATAGTTACCTAATACCATATCCTGAGATGGAGTAACAACTGGTTTACCGTCTTTCGGGTTCAAGATGTTTTGTGCCGCTAACATAAGAAGACGAGCTTCAGCTTGAGCTTCTGATGATAAAGGTACGTGAACGGCCATTTGGTCACCGTCAAAGTCCGCGTTGTATGCAGTACATACAAGTGGGTGAAGACGGATTGCGCGACCTTCTACTAATGTAGGTTCAAACGCCTGGATACCAAGACGGTGAAGTGTTGGTGCGCGGTTTAGAAGTACTGGATGTTCTTTAATCACAGACTCTAAAACGTCCCAAACTTCAGGTTGTACACGCTCGATTTTACGTTTCGCACTCTTAATGTTATGTGCTAATCCTTTTTCAACTAACTCTTTCATTACGAAAGGTTTGAACAGTTCAAGCGCCATTTCTTTTGGCAATCCACATTGATACATCTTTAAGTTCGGTCCTACAACGATTACAGAACGACCAGAGTAGTCAACACGTTTACCTAATAAATTTTGACGGAAACGTCCTTGTTTACCTTTAAGCATGTGAGATAGTGATTTTAATGGACGGTTACCTGGCCCAGTAACTGGACGGCCACGACGACCATTATCGATTAATGCGTCTACAGCTTCTTGTAACATACGTTTTTCGTTTTGAACAATGATGCTTGGTGCACCTAAGTCCAATAGACGTTTTAAACGGTTGTTACGGTTAATTACACGACGGTATAAGTCGTTTAAGTCAGAAGTAGCAAAACGTCCACCGTCTAACTGTACCATTGGGCGTAGTTCTGGTGGGATTACTGGTAGAACATCTAAGATCATCCAAGACGGTTCATTTCCAGAGTTACGGAATGCTTCTAATACTTCTAGACGTTTAATAGCACGAGTACGGCGTTGTCCTTGTGCTGTTTTTAATTCTTCTTTTAAGAAGTCTACTTCTTTATCTAAATTGATGTCTTGTAGTAGCTTTTTAATTGCTTCTGCACCCATAGCAGCTTGGAATGTGCTACCATATCGATCACGATATGCACGGTATTCTTTTTCAGAAAGTAATTGCTTCTTATCAAGTGGTGTATCTCCACTTTCTGTTACAACATAAGAAGCGAAATAAATTACTTCTTCAAGCGCGCGAGGGGACATGTCTAAGACAAGTCCCATGCGGCTCGGGATACCTTTGAAATACCAAATATGAGATACAGGAGCAGCTAATTCGATATGACCCATACGTTCACGACGTACTTTTGCACGCGTTACTTCAACGCCACATCGATCACAAACTACACCTTTATAACGTACACGTTTGTATTTTCCGCAATGACATTCCCAGTCCTTTTGTGGTCCGAAAATACGCTCACAGAATAAGCCATCTTTTTCAGGCTTTAACGTACGATAGTTAATAGTTTCTGGTTTCTTAACTTCACCGTATGACCAAGAACGAATCTTGTCAGGTGAAGCAAGTCCAATCTTCATATATTCAAAGTTATTTACATCTATCAAGGGGCCTACCTCCCTTTTAGTCTACAGGTTATCCCAATTATTCCTTAGTTGTCTCAACTTCGACATTCAATTTATCTGCTGATTGATGATCATCGTCATCTTCTGTATCACGCATTTCAATTTCTGTATCGTCGCTAGACATCATTTTAACGTCCATACCTAAACTTTGCAGCTCTTTAATCAATACTTTGAATGATTCAGGAACGCCTGGTTCTGGAACATTTTCGCCTTTAACAATTGCTTCATAAGTCTTAACACGTCCAACAACATCATCAGACTTCACTGTTAAGATTTCTTGAAGAGTATAAGCAGCACCGTAAGCTTCAAGTGCCCAAACCTCCATCTCACCGAAACGCTGTCCACCGAACTGAGCTTTACCTCCAAGAGGTTGCTGCGTTACAAGTGAGTATGGTCCAGTAGAACGAGCATGAAGTTTATCGTCAACCATGTGCGCAAGTTTGATCATATACATGACACCAACAGATACGCGGTTATCGAATGGTTCACCAGTACGTCCGTCATACAGGATTGTTTTCGCGTCATTTGCCATACCAGCTTCTTCAATTGTGCCCCAAACATCTTCCTCACGAGCACCATCGAATACTGGTGTTGCAATGTGAATGCCAAGGTATCTTGCTGCCATACCAAGATGAAGCTCTAATACCTGACCGATATTCATACGAGATGGTACCCCTAATGGGTTTAACATGATATCGATTGGCGTACCGTCTGGTAGGTAAGGCATATCTTCTTCTGGTAAAATACGAGAAATAACACCTTTGTTACCGTGACGTCCGGCCATCTTGTCACCTTCAGAAATTTTACGTTTTTGAACGATATATGCACGTACAAGTTGATTCACGCCCGGTGGCAATTCATCGCCATCTTCACGGTTGAATACTTTTACGTCTAAGATAATACCGCCACCACCGTGTGGTACACGTAGTGATGTATCACGTACTTCACGCGCTTTTTCTCCAAAGATAGCATGTAATAGACGTTCTTCAGCTGTTAATTCTGTTACACCTTTAGGTGTTACTTTACCAACAAGTAAATCTCCATCTTTTACTTCAGCACCAACGCGAATGATACCGCGCTCGTCAAGGTTACGTAATGCGTCTTCCCCAACGTTTGGAATGTCACGTGTAATTTCTTCTGGTCCAAGCTTCGTATCACGAGCTTCTGATTCATATTCTTCAATATGAATAGAAGTGTACACATCATCTTTTACAAGGCGCTCACTCATGATGATCGCATCCTCGTAGTTATAACCGTCCCAAGTCATGAAGCCAACAAGCACGTTACGTCCAAGTGCTAGTTCACCTAATTCCATAGAAGGACCATCCGCAAGGATTTCACCTTTTACAACTTCATTTCCAACACTTACGATTGGACGTTGGTTGTAACAAGTTCCTTGGTTAGAACGAATGAATTTTTGCATTTTGTAGCGATCTAAGTCGCCTTTTACTGTTTGACCGTCAACTTCTACATAGCGACGTACCCAAACTTCACGTGCTTCTACGCGCTCAACAACCCCAGGATGTTTACAGATTACTGCAGCACCTGAGTCTTTTGCTGATACGTACTCCATACCTGTACCTACAATCGGAGATTCCGGATTCATTAACGGAACCGCCTGACGTTGCATGTTCGCTCCCATAAGTGCGCGGTTAGAGTCATCGTTTTCTAAGAACGGAATACAAGCTGTCGCTGCCGACACTACTTGTTTTGGAGATACATCCATGTAGTCGATGCGTTCTCTATTTGTGACAATGTTTTCACCACGGAAACGAGCTACGATATCTTCACTTAGGAATTCACCTTCGTCAGATAATTTCATATTCGCTTGGGCTACAACATAGTTATCTTCTTCATCTGCTGTTAAGTAATCAACATGCCCTGTTACAAGACCAGTTTCTGGGTCAACACGACGGTATGGTGTTTCAATGAAACCAAACTCATTTACTTTCGCGAACGAAGATAATGAGTTAATCAAACCGATGTTTGGTCCCTCTGGTGTTTCAATCGGACACATACGACCGTAGTGAGAGTAATGAACGTCACGCACTTCAAAGCCTGCGCGCTCACGCGTTAAACCACCAGGTCCTAATGCAGATAGTCTTCGTTTGTGAGTTAACTCTGCTAATGGGTTTGTTTGGTCCATAAACTGAGATAACTGAGAACTTCCGAAGAACTCTTTAATAGATGCAATAACAGGACGAATATTAATTAGTGCCTGTGGTGTAATTGCATTTGTATCTTGGATCGACATTCTCTCACGAACAACACGTTCCATACGAGAAAGACCGATACGGAATTGATTTTGTAACAGTTCTCCAACAGAACGCAGACGACGGTTTCCTAAATGGTCAATATCATCTGTATCCCCTACTTTGTATAGTAGGTTGAAGAAGTAACTGATAGAAGCAAGGATATCACCTGGTGTAATGTGTTTCACATCACGAGTAATGTTTGCATTACCAATTACATTAATTACGCGTTCGCCTTCCGACTCAGGAGCATAAATCTTAATAGATTGCAGCTCAACATCGCCTTCTACCACTCCACCCATTGGTTTCGCTGTTTTGAATCCAATGTTTTTCTCTAAGTAAGGTAAAATGCGATCAAGTGTACGACGATCTAAGATTGTTCCTTCTGCCGCTAAAATTTCACCAGTTTCTGGATCCACTAATGTTTCAGCTAAACGTTGATTAAACAATCTGTTTTTAATGTGTAACTTCTTGTTGATCTTATAGCGACCTACATTTGCTAAATCGTAGCGCTTTGGATCAAAGAAACGAGACACAAGTAAGCTCTTAGCATTTTCTACCGTTGGTGGTTCACCAGGACGTAGACGCTCATAAATTTCAAGCAATGCTTTTTCTGTGCTATCTGTGTTGTCTTTTTCTAATGTGTTGCTTAAGTATTCGTTATCACCTAAAAGCTCGGTGATTTCTTGATCAGAGCCAAACCCTAATGCGCGTAACAAAACAGTTACAGGAAGTTTACGCGTACGGTCAATACGCACATATACAACATCCTTAGCATCTGTCTCATACTCTAACCAAGCTCCGCGGTTTGGAATTACAGTAGCAGTAAAACCACGTTTTCCGTTTTTATCCACTTTGCCACTATAGTATACGCTTGGAGAGCGAACTAACTGGGAAACGATAACACGTTCTGCACCGTTAATTACGAATGTTCCAGTCTCTGTCATGAGTGGGAAATCTCCCATGAACACATCTTGTTCTTTTACTTCACCAGTTTCCTTGTTGATTAGACGCACTTTTACACGAAGTGGTGCTGCATACGTCACATCACGCTCTTTGCATTCGTCTACAGAGTATTTAGGTTCACCTAAGCTGTAGTCGATAAATTCAAGCGATAGATTTCCCGTAAAGTCTTCAATCGGAGAAATGTCTTGGAACATTTCTCGCAAACCCTCATCAAGAAACCACTGATAAGAAGAGGTTTGAATTTCGATAAGATTTGGTAACTCTAATACTTCACTAATACGGGCATAACTTCTTCGTTGGCGGTGGCGTCCGTATTGAACTAGTTGACCTGTCAACTGCTTCACCCCTCAAATCATGAGTATTATAAATGCACAAAAAAATTTGTGCAAAATCACAAATAAATACAACTACTGCTATTAGCGTAGTCTCTTTCTCTTAAAGATAAATACGTTGAGTCTTTCTACCTGCTCAAAAAAGAAAAATGGCTTCTATAAGAAAACCATCATTCTGTTTCATAATCTGCTGATTTTACTATCTTTTCCAAGAGAAACAAAAATATACATCTTTCTCAACGCAGAAAATCATATATTGGCATTGTATAATGTTAACATAGCCAAAAATAACCGTCAACGTTTTTTTGATTTTATGATATAATATCCTTTTTTCTTTTCTACAACCTCAACCTCAGAAAATACTTCTTCTAGTTTTTTTAGCGCAGACGGTGCACCTTGTTTCTTTTGAATAACAATCCAAAGTTCTCCACCTGGAACTAAATACTCCACAGCTTTTTCTAAAATCTCATGTACGATATCTTTACCCGCACGAATTGGAGGGTTAGATAGAATAGCAGCATACTTACCATCTACATTTTCATAGACACTACTTTGAAAAATACGTATATTCTCGATTTTGTTATTAGCGGCGTTTTCTTTCGCAAGCCCAAGTGCCCTCTCATTCACATCCACCATGTGAACTTCACGACCTTGAAACTCTTTCGCTAACGACAAACCAATAGGACCGTATCCGCAACCTACGTCTAATATATTACCTTTAATATCTGGCATTTGAAACGCTTCAATTAAAAGACGGGAACCAAAGTCCACTTCGTTTTTCGAGAACACCCCATGGTCAGATAAGAAAGTAAATCGAGATCCACGAAGGTCAAACTCCCATCGCTTACGATCACTTTTACTAGAAGGGTCGTTAGAAAAATAATGGTCTGCCATATGGCCACCTCTTTTCTTTACAGTTAAAAAAAAAGCTCGCATGAGAGCGAGCTTTTTTTAAAGCATCAAAAGTTAATTACTTAACTTCTACAGCAGCGCCAACTTCTTCAAGTTTAGCTTTGATTTCTTCAGCTTCTTCTTTAGCAGCAGCTTCTTTGATTACTTTTGGAGTGTTGTCAACTAATTCTTTAGCTTCTTTTAAGCCAAGACCAGTGATTTCACGAACAACTTTGATAACTTTAATTTTTTGTGCACCAGCGCTAGTTAGTTCCACATCAAATTCAGTTTTCTCAGCAGCAGCTTCTCCAGCGCCACCAGCAACAGCTACAGGAGCAGCAGCAGTTACGCCGAATTCTTCCTCGATAGCTTTTACTAAGTCGTTAAGTTCTAATACAGTCATAGATTTAACTGCTTCAATGATTTGTTCTTTAGTCATTGTAAATATCCTCCCTTAAATAGGTTTGTATTGTTTTATCGATAATACGTAATTATCTTTTAAAAAATTAAGCGCCTTGCTCTTCCTTTTGGTCTGCAACTGCTTTAGTAGCAAGTGCAAGGTTACGGATTGGAGCTTGAAGAACGCTAAGAAGCATAGAAAGTAAGCCTTCACGTGATGGAAGAGTAGCGATTGCTTTAACCTCATCAAGTGTTACAAGTTTACCTTCGATTACGCCCGCTTTAATTTCTAAAGCTTCATGATCTTTAGCGAAGTCGTTTAATACTTTCGCAGGAGCAACTACATCCTCGTTACTGAACGCGATTGCGTTTGGTCCTGTTAAGAATTCATTTAACTCAGCCATTTCAGCAGATTCTGCAGCACGACGAGTTAGAGAGTTTTTGTAAACTTTGAACTCAACGCCAGCTTCACGTAATTGCTTACGTAATTCTGTTGCTTCAGAAACCGTTAAACCACGGTAGTCAACAACGATTGTAGATTTACTAGCGCGAAGTTTGTCCGCGATTTCAGTTACAACTTGTTGTTTAGTTTCGATTACTTTGCTCATGTTATTACACCTCCTGTAGATTATATAGAAGATGTACCGAAAGTGCACTAAAAACCTCCATGCCCAACTTGTAGACATGGAGGCATATAGTCACAGAAAAAAGATTCCGCTTCGTATATTAACACCTAGGTAGGAAATTAAGTCTATTGACACCTACTGTCTACGGTACACTAATTAAATTCACAACATAAATGATTATATTAAAACTTCTTTATGAAGTCAACTTCCAAAATTTACGCTAATGTAGAAACGTCTACACGTACGCCAGGTCCCATTGTAGAAGCAACTGTTACGTTCTTCATGTAAGTACCTTTTGCAGCAGCTGGCTTAACTTTTTGTAAAGTGTCAGCAATTGTTTTGAAGTTTTCTACTAATTTAGCATCTTCGAAAGATACTTTACCGATTGGAACGTGGATGTTACCAGCTTTATCAACGCGGTATTCAACTTTACCAGCTTTGATTTCGTTAACAGCTTTAGTTACATCGAAAGTAACTGTTCCAGTTTTAGGGTTTGGCATTAAACCTTTAGGTCCTAATACGCGACCAAGTTTACCAACTTCACCCATCATGTCAGGAGTTGCTACTACTACATCGAAATCGAACCAACCTTGTTGGATTTTACCGATGTAATCAGTATCGCCTACGAAGTCAGCTCCAGCAGCTTCAGCTTCTTTAGCTTTTTCACCTTTAGCAAATACTAATACACGTTGTACTTTACCAGTACCGTGTGGAAGAACAACTGCGCCACGGATTTGTTGGTCAGCTTTCTTAGGGTCAACACCTAAACGGAATGCAGCTTCTACAGTTGCATCAAATTTAGCTGTGTTTGTTTTCTTTACTAATTCTACTGCTTCTGTTGCAGAGTAAGCAGCTGCACGATCAACAAGCTTTGCAGCTTCTACGTACTTTTTACCTCTTTTAGCCATTTTTATTTCCTCCTCGAATGTGGTTTTAGCGGAATAACCTCCCACGTTTACGCCTGTTTTCAGGTATAACCTGAGGATGAGCGCCATCCATTTATTTAAAAACGATAATCATTTACGATAATAAAGGTTGCGAATTGGAATTCCAGACCCGCAACCTTTTTTAAAACAAATCGAATTAGTCTTCGATAACGATGCCCATACTGCGTGCAGTACCTTCAACCATACGCATTGCAGCTTCTACGCTAGCAGCGTTTAGGTCAGGCATTTTAGTTTCAGCGATTTCGCGTACTTTATCACGCTTAACAGTTGCCACTTTATTACGGTTTGGTTCACCAGAACCAGACTCAATACCAGCTACTTTCTTAAGAAGAACAGCAGCAGGAGGAGTTTTAGTAATGAAAGTGAATGAACGGTCCTCAAATACCGTAATTTCAACAGGGATGATAAGACCAGCTTGATCTGCTGTACGAGCGTTAAACTCTTTACAGAAGCCCATGATGTTAACACCTGCTTGTCCTAATGCTGGACCAACTGGTGGAGCTGGGTTAGCTTTACCTGCAGGAATTTGAAGCTTTACCATTTTAATTACCTTTTTAGCCACGAGACACACCTCCTTAAGTCCGTGATGTGGTCAATTGGACAGTGATTTGCCCTCCCACGTCATATTTTATCTGTAAGGATAAAATCTTTCAAAAAACGTCTCCGATAACGAAGACGTACTGACTTAAAAGATATTATCACTTTTTACAATTCATTTCAAGTTTCATTTTATAATTTTTCAATTTGATGGAAGTCAAGTTCAACTGGAGTCTCGCGACCAAACATGTCCACAAGCACGCTAACCTTTTTCTTCTCCACATCAATTTCTTCAATAGCACCTGTATAATCTGCGAATGGCCCCTCATTTACACGTACTGTCTCATGAAGTTCAAAGTCGAAATCAACCACTTCGTTGTCCATTCCCATATGTTTCATAATGGTAACAACTTCCTCTTCTAATAGAGGTGATGGTTTAGATCCAGAACCAGAAGAACCAACGAACCCAGTTACACCCGGCGTGTTACGTACAACATACCAAGAGTCATCAGTCATGATTAATTCTACTAATACATAACCTGGGAACACTTTTCTTTTCATTAATTTTTCTTTTCCGTTTTTCATTTCTACTTCTACTTCTTCCGGGACAACAACACGGAAAATTTTATCTTGCATACCCATTGATTCTACACGTTTCTCTAGGTTTGCTTTTACTTTATTTTCATATCCAGAATAAGTATGGACAACATACCAACTTTTTTCCATTCATTTAGGACGAGCGTCCTTCCCTCCCTGACGTACATTTTTTTGCGCAAATGAAAAAACCCGTTCACCGGGCTTTTACACAGTTCTTATAAATAACATTATATCATGGATAAGTGCTTCTTATTCAAGAATTAACCAAGAATTAACCGAATTAAAGAAGAAATGCCCATATCAACTACTGCGAAGAAAATCGCAAAGAACACAACTGTAGCAACAACAGTCGCTGTTGAGCGGAGTAATTCATCTTTTTTAGGCCAACTTACTTTTTTCATTTCGCGACCTACATCGCCGAAAAAGTTCGTTAAACGCATCTGCGGGACCTCCAGTGTATTATTTCAATTATTTATTTTGTTTCCTTGTGAACTGTATGCTGATTGCATGTTTTACAAAACTTTTTTATTTCAAGTCGCTCTATTGAGCTCGTATCTTTCATAGTAGAGTAGTTTCGATTTTTACACTCTTCACATGAGAGTACAACTTTTTTCCTCATTAGTTACACCAACCTTGTAACATTATGTCCCTAAAAATGTATCATACAATAAAAGACAATGTCAATGACATGCATTTTGTACTCTCTACAAAAGAAAACAGGTGATTTATTTTACACCTGTAGCACTTGTTACTTCTTATGAATTTAAAGTTGTACTTTCTCTCATTTCCATATATCGTTCCAATTTTCTCTTTACTCTTTGTAAAGCGTTATCAATAGATTTCACATGCCTGTTTAACTGTTCTGAAATCTCTTGATAAGAACGACCATCTAAATATAAAGAAAGCACTTTCCTTTCTAAATCGCTTAATAATTCAGATATTTTTGATTCTATGTCTGTATATTCTTCCTGGCTAATGATCATCTCTTCAGGATCAGTCACCTTCGCTTCAGAAATAACATCCAATAACGTTCGATCAGATTCCTCATCGTAAATCGGCTTATCTAAAGACACATACGAATTTAAAGGAATATGTTTTTGTCTTGTTGCCGTTTTAATAGCGGTAATAATTTGTCGAGTGATACATAGTTCAGCAAATGCTTTGAATGAAGACAGCTTGTCCTCTTTATAATCACGAATTGCTTTAAACAACCCTATCATACCTTCTTGAACAATGTCTTCTCGATCGGCACCCACTAAAAAGTAAGATCTTGATTTCGCACGAACAAAGTTCTTATACTTGTGAATTAAATATTCTAGAGCGTCAGTATTACCTTTTCGAACTAACTCAACGATTGCCTCATCCTCTAAATCACGAAATGTAACGTCGCCTATACTTACGAAGCCTGCTTCCACCTTGATCCCTCCGACCGCTATTTATTTAGCAATATTATACAGTAAAAAGATAAAGAGCGTCAATGCTTCAACGCTCTCCTCTTCTTAATTTTTCTAATTTTTCTGTAATATCTTTACTAAATATCTTTCGCATGGCGGGCTGCTGTTCTTTCGTGTCTTTTGTGCGCCTTCTTACTTGTTGTTCCATCGCTTGTACTTCCAACTCTAATTCACGCGCAGATTTTCGAAGGGCACCTTGCCCAAATATAACCCATTGTTCTGTATAATCAGAAGTCGCAACATATATTTGTGTATTTATATTTCTAAGCTCTATCGCAAGTTGCTCTATCTTTTCGTCTGCAGTTTGATTCTTTCGTGTGAATATTACTTCTACACGAGATTGTTTCATCTTTTTTTCAATACCATGGACTGTATAGGCATCAAAGACTATCATCACTTTTATACCTGTATAACCTTGATAATCCGCCATCTTATCAATAAGCGCATCTCTTGATGATTGTAAATCTACATCCCGCAGTTTCTTCAAATCTCCCCAAGCTCCGATAATGTTGTAACCGTCAACGATTAAAATATCGTTCATTTTTTATTTACCAATTTCGTGACGTTTACGATATACCTCATACATTAACAAACTTGCGGCTACTGAAGCATTTAAGGATGTAACTTTACCAACCATCGGTAAAGTGATTAAGAAATCACACTTTTCACCAATAATACGACTCATACCTTTTCCTTCACTACCAATTACTAACCCAATCGGCATTGTACCATCTAAATTACGGTAATCCGTTTTCCCTTTGGCATCTGTACCAGCAATCCAAAGTCCACGCTCTTTTAATTCATCAATTGTACGAGATAAGTTTGTTACGCGCGCAACAGGAATGTATTCAATCGCTCCTGTTGATGCTTTCGCAACTGATGCTGTAAGTCCCACAGCTCTTCTCTTCGGAATAATAATTCCATGAGCTCCTGTTGCATCAGCAGTACGCATAATAGAACCTAGGTTATGCGGATCTTCAATCTCATCTAAAATCAAGAAGAATGGATCTTCATTACGTTTTTCTGCCACTTTGAATAAATCTTCTAACTCTGCATACTGATATGCAGCTACTTGAGCAATTACACCTTGATGATTACCCTCAACTAATTGATCTAACTTTTTCTTTGGTGCATGTTGTAAAATAATCTTATTTTCTTTCGCTAACGCTAGTACAATTTGTACTTGTCCTTTGGCAGCACCTTCTGCGATCCAAATTTTATTAATATCTCTCCCTGATCTTAACGCTTCAATTACAGGGTTACGTCCGATAATATATTCACTAGTCATGATGATGTGCCCCCTTCCTTTTCTTCTAAAACTGCAATTGCCTTATATACAATTTCGTCTAATCTTTCACGATTATTTAATAAATGATGATAACCAATTAGCGCTTCAAAGGCTGTACTATGTCGATATGTTTGTACATCTGTATTTTTCGGAACTGTACCTGAATTTGCATTACGCCCTCTTCTTAATACCGCCTCTTCTTCCTCTGTCAAAAATGCCGTCTCTAATAAATGATAAACAACTTTCGCCTGTGCTTTTGCTGAAACAAAGCTCGTCCCTAAGCGGTGTAATTGATTAGGGCGAACTTTTCCTTTTTGAAGGAGGTGATAGCGGATATATTGTTCGTATACCGCATCACCCATATACGCTAACGCCAAGCTGTTTAATTGCTTTGCATCGATCATCCTTATCCTCTTTTCCATCTTGTACCTTGAGCAGTATCTTCTAAAATAATATTACGTTCTTTTAAATCGTCACGAATTTGATCAGACAATGCAAAATCACGATTTTTACGAGCTTCAATGCGCTTTTGGATAAGCTCTTCAATTTCTTCATCCAGTAATTCTTCTTTTGATAATTCTAATCCCAAAATATCAAATAACGTTTCCAGTTGTTTTACGTATGCTTCAATCACAACTTTAGATGTATGCTCTTCAAGTAAATATTGATTTGCATGATTTGCTACGTTGTATAATTCGGTAATTGCATTTGCAGTGTTAAAGTCATCATTCATTGCCTCTTCAAATGCAGTCTGGAATTTCTCTATTTCAGCTAACCATTTCTCATTATGGTCCGTTAAATCCGTACTACTCTCCATACGATGCTTTAAGTTTCCATAAGCTGTTTTAATTCTTTCCAGTCCATTATTCGTACTTTGTAATAACTCTTCACTAAAGTTAATCGGGTGACGATAGTGTACTGATAACATAAAGAATCTAATTAACTGCGGGTCGTATTGCTTAATAATATCGTGAACTAAAATAAAGTTACCAAGCGATTTAGACATCTTCTCATTGTTAATATTAATATATCCATTATGCATCCAGTAACGTGCAAACGTTTTTCCAGTCAATGCCTCTGACTGCGCAATTTCATTTTCATGATGTGGGAAAGCCAAGTCTTGACCACCAGCATGAATGTCAATTGTATCCCCTAAGTACTTACGCGCCATTGCTGAGCATTCAATATGCCATCCTGGACGTCCTTGCCCCCAAGGGCTTTCCCAGAAGATTTCTCCTTCTTTCGCAGCTTTCCATAAAGCAAAATCAAGAGGGTCTTGTTTCTTTTCCCCTACCTCAATACGAGCACCGTGACGTAAATCTGCGATTGGTTGATGTGATAATTTACCGTAACCTTCGAATTCCTTCGTCTTAAAGTACACATCACCCTCTGATTCATATGCATACCCTTTATTCACAAGTTCTTGAATAAATTCAATAATGATATCCATATTTTCTGTTACACGAGGATGAACTGTTGCGTGTTTGCAACCTAGTGCTGTTACATCTTCAAAGTACGCTTCAACAAAACGATCAGCAATTGTCGGTACATCTTCACCTAATTCATTTGCCGCTTTAATTAATTTATCATCTACATCCGTAAAGTTAGATACATATTGCACATCGTATCCTTTGTATTCTAAATAACGACGCACTGTATCGAATACCATAGGAGGCCTTGCATTCCCAATATGAATGTAGTTATAAACTGTAGGTCCGCATACATACATCTTTACCTTATTTTCTTCTAATGGAACAAACTCTTCTTTTTGACGTGTTAACGTATTATAAATGTGAATAGTCATTTTTATCCTTCCTTTCTACCTTTAATTCCAATTGTTTTTTCAATTTATCAAGTTCTACTTCCATAGCCTTTAATTTATCAAAAATCGGATCCGGAAGGTCAGAGTGATTTAATTCTTGACCAATCTTTACTCCATTTTGAATAACGACACGGCCAGGTATACCTACAACTGTAGAATGTGCAGGAACTTCTTTTAATACGACAGACCCTGCTCCGATTTTAGAATTCTCTCCCACAGTAATAGAACCAAGAACTTTAGCACCCGTCGCAATTAATACATTATCCTGAATTGTTGGATGCCTCTTTCCTTTTTCTTTTCCTGTACCACCTAATGTAACCCCTTGATAAATCGTTACATTATCACCAATTTCACAAGTTTCTCCGATTACAACTCCCATTCCATGATCTATGAAAAAACGTCGACCAATTGTTGCTCCTGGATGGATCTCAATGCCAGTAAAAAAGCGGCTCACTTGTGAAACAAAACGTGCAAGAAAGAAAAAATTTCTTTTATAAAAAGCATGTGCAATTCGATGGGCCCAAACTGCATGTAATCCAGAGTAAGTTAAAATGACTTCGAAATAACCTCTTGCCGCTGGATCCTGTTCAAAAACGACTTCAATATCTTCCCGAAGCCTCTTAAACATCGGTGTTCCCTCCCCTTTATGGGCTGCTTTTTTGTCGAGCGAACTAACTCCCCTAACTCATCACTTCTCCCCTAATTCTTTATATAAGGAGATAAATTCTATATTCATACCTATTTACACGGTATAAAAAAAAGGCGTCTCTGTCATATTGACAGAGACGCCTTTTAAGCGCGGTTCCACTCTGTTTAGGCTTAAAAAAGCCTCAAACTCATCCATGATAACGGTGTAAACCGCTTCTGCTTACTTTGCGGCCTAAGACATCCCACGAAGCAATTCGCTGTTCAGCAGAAGACTCGAAGGGGCATTTCAAAAATCCGCTTATAAACCACTCCCAGCCTAAAGGTGGTTCTCTCTGTAAAAAGCCTGATTTTCTACTTCTCCTTCTCGTCGCTTTTCCTTATTAGGTTTTAGGTATACTTATTATATTTCTAAACCTAGAAAATGTTAACCAATTACTTTTTGAAGACGATTTAAAACTTTTTCTTTTCCAAGAAGTGCAATAGCATTCGGAAGCTCTGGACCATGCGTTTGTCCTGTAGTTGCAACACGGATTGGCATAAATAAATTTTTACCTTTATGTCCTGTTTCCTTTTGAACTGCTTTAATCGCTGCCTTAATTGCTGCTGGCTCCATTGCTTCTAGAGCTTCTATTTGACCAGCAAATGCACGAAGTACTTCAGGTACTTGTTCACCATTTAATACTTCTTGTCCTTCTTCTTCATAATCAACATGATCTTTAAAGAACATTTCAGAAAGCTCTACAATTTCAGCTCCAAAACTCATTTGTTCATGGTATAAAGCAATTACATCACGAATCCAAGCTTGGTCTTGTTCGCTTAAAGTTTCTCCCACACGTCCAGCTTTCACTAAATGCGGTAAGCTTAACTCTACAACCGTATCTAAATCTTGCTTTTTCATATACTGGTTGTTCATCCATTTTAGTTTTTGAGAATCAAATAATGCAGGTGATTTTGATAAACGAGCTGCATCGAACATTTTGATAAACTCATCTTTAGAGAAGATTTCTTCTTCTCCTACCGGAGACCAACCTAGTAGTGCAATAAAGTTAAAGATTGCTTCTGGAAGATACCCAAGCTCTTTATATTGCTCAATAAATTGAATAATAGATTCATCACGCTTACTTAACTTTTTACGACTTTCATTAACAATTAGAGTCATATGACCGAATTGTGGAATATCCCAGCCGAAAGCTTCATAAATCATCATTTGTTTCGGTGTATTTGAAATATGATCATCACCACGAAGTACATGTGTAATTTCCATTAGATGATCATCTACTGCTACTGCAAAGTTATAAGTTGGAATTCCATCCTTTTTCACAATAACAAAATCACCGAAATCATTTGAATGGAACGCAACTTCATCTTTTACAATATCTTTGAATGTGTAGTCACGATTAGCTGGTACACGGAAACGAATACTTGGAATACGTCCCTCAGCTTCAAATTCTTTCACTTGTTCTTCAGTTAATTCACGGTGGTTACCTGCGTAACGAGGTGTTTCACCGCGAGCGATTTGTCCTTCACGCTCTGCTTCTAGCTCTTCTTCTGTCATATAACATTTATAAGCTAGACCACGCTCTAATAAATCTTCATATAATTTTTTATAAATATCTAAACGCTCTGTTTGGCGATATGGTCCAAATTCACCACCAACATCAACACCTTCATCCCAGTCCATACCGAGCCATTTCAAGTATTTTAATTGGCTTTCTTCTCCACCAGCCACGTTACGTTTTACATCAGTATCTTCAATACGAATAATAAATTTGCCATCTAAATGACGAGCAAATAAATAATTAAATAATGCCGTACGCGCATTTCCGATATGTAAGTGTCCTGTTGGACTTGGCGCGTAGCGCACTCTCACTTGCTTTTCCATAATTGGTACACCTTCCATTCTTAATGTCAACACATTCTATAATTGTACACCAAAAAAATGTGATTATCCATCTTACGAATTAAAAACCATTATTTTTTCTGTAATAAAACAACCGCTTGAGAAGCAATCCCTTCTTCTCTACCTGTAAATCCTAATTTTTCTGTTGTTGTTGCCTTTACATTAATGTTATCGATAGACGTTTCTAACAGTTCACTAATGCGCTTACGCATACTCTCAATATGTGGTGCCATTTTTGGTTTTTGAGCAATAATTGTACAATCTAAATTTCCTAACTCGTAACCTTGTTCACGCACAAATTCCCAAACTTTTTGTAACAATACAGCTGAATCTGCATCTTTAAAAGCTGGGTCTGTATCAGGAAAATGCTTTCCGATATCTCCTGCTGCAATCGCACCTAAACATGCATCAGCAATCGTATGTAACAATACATCTGCATCTGAATGGCCGATTAATCCTTTCTCGTGTGGAATTGTAATTCCACCGATAATCAACGGGCGCCCTTCCGCAAATTCATGTACATCAAAACCTTGTCCAATTCGAAACATCCTTACTTCCTCCTTAAGCTAAACTACTGAGCTTTATGACTCTATATTATATCGCTATCCTTATAAAGAAAAGCCCGGCTGTTGCCGAGCTTTTCTTTATTAACACGTCATCAATGTTATTTCTTTTGAACACGTAGGAAACTTTCAGCAATTAATAGATCTTCCGGAGTCGTCACTTTAATATTATAGTAACTCCCCTCTACTACACCTACTTGCTTCCCAACACGTTCTACAAGACTTGCATCATCTGTGCCAAGAAAACAACTTTGCTTTGCGCTTCTATGAGCTTCTAGCAAAAGAGAAACAGAGAATCCTTGTGGTGTTTGTACAGCGTTGAGTTGAGATCGCTCTACCGTTTCTACAACAACACCCTGCTCTACTTTCTTAACAGTATCTTTTACTGGCACTGCACAAATGGAAGCTCCATATTTTTCTGCTGCAGTTAATACATCGCGAATCACTTTATTCGTTACGAACGGGCGCGCCCCGTCATGCACAAGAACATATTCGACACCACTCGCATACTGAAGTGCGTTATAGACGCTATCTTGTCTTTCGGCTCCACCCTGAATGAATTGTACGTGCTTTTCAATCTGGTACTTCTGCATTAACTCTTCAAAATACGGGCGTTCTTCTTCGTTAATTGCCATAATAATACTTTTGCACGCTTTATCTTTTTCAAAAGCACGCAATGTGTGCACAATAATTGGTACTTCATCTATAAGTAAAAATAACTTATTTTTACCAGCACCCATTCGTTTTCCTTGGCCCGCTGCCGGAATAATTAATGTATACATATTAATAATCCTCTACTTATAATGCTTTTTCTAGCAATTTACGTTTTGCGAAAATCATACGACCAGCCGATGTTTGTAATACGCTAGTAACAAGTACGTCAAGTTGTGAACCCACATACTCTCTACCATCTTCTACTACAATCATCGTACCATCATCTAAGTATGCAACACCTTGATTTTGTTCTTTACCATCTTTCACAACATAAACACTTAATTCTTCACCAGGGAGTACGACTGGTTTAATCGCATTAGCTAAATCATTAATGTTTAACACCGTAACCCCTTGTAATTCAGAAACTTTGTTTAAATTGAAATCGTTTGTTACTACAGTTCCACCAGTGATTTTTGCCAACTTTACAAGCTTGCTATCTACTTCTTGGATATCATCGAAATCGCCTTCATAAATTTCTACCGGAATTGGCATCTCCTTTTGAATACGATTTAAAATGTCTAGCCCTCTGCGGCCACGATTACGCTTTAAAGCATCTGAAGAATCGGCAATATGCTGAAGCTCTTCTAATACGAATTGCGGAATGACAATTGTTCCTTCTAAAAACTTTGTTTGGCAAATATCTGCAATACGTCCGTCAATAATTACACTCGTATCGAGAATTTTCCAATGAGTCGTAGATTTTTCTGCTTCGACCTCTACCTCTTCATTCTCACTATTGTTTTTCTTCTTACCTCCGCGTTGGGGTAATGTAAATAATCCTAGCAATTCATTCCTCTTTTTAAATCCTACTTGGAATCCTAAATATCCAAGTAAAAGGGTGAAGAACACTTGCAACACCGTACTAATAACTGGAATTGTAAATTCACGAATTGGTATCAAAATTAAATATGCAACAATAAGACCAGAGATTAATCCTAATGTACCAAATAAAACATCTGCTACAGGCGCCTTTACAAGAGCCTCTTCAATATGCTTAATAAGTTGAACAATATAATCTACAAGCCAAAATGTTGTTAAAAATAAAATAATTGCACCAATAATTGCACGAACATACGATCCTTCCAACAAAGGAACCGCACCGATATCTAATACATTAATAATTTTTGGGATTAAGTAAATCCCTAACGCTCCCCCGATCACTAAAAAGAAGAGCTGTACAATCCGTTTTAACATCCAACCACCTCCTACTCATTATTAACCATTGTTTCGCTAATCAAAACGCCGAATGCAAAAGCGGACGTGTTTTTTTGTAAATAGTTTTATTTACCAATATATCATATCATATACCAAAAATGTTCTAGTGTCGTTATATTATAGAATCAATGTAATATTCTTAATTGTGTCTACTCATATAGAGATGCTCTTGAATTCTTTTTAGACCTTCTCGTATTTTCTTCGCTCTCACTTCTCCAATTCCTTCCACATCATCCAATTCATTAATAGTTGCTCGGCAAACACCTTGCAATGTTTTAAATCGATTAATTAAATTCTCGATAATAAGTGGCGGAACACGAGAAATCTTGCTTGTGATTCGGTACCCTCTAGGTGTCACACTTTCTTCTAAACTTGTTTGTCCTGGATAGCCAAGCAATTTAACTAAATCACTATCCTCTAAAAGTTGTGTATTTGCAAGATCTTGTAACTTTTTCAAGATTTGATGATGGTCTTGTGTTTTCTCCTGGTGATAATCTTTAATTAACAATGCTGCCTCTGCCTCTAAATCAGCTAGTAATTCTGTAAGCTGTAAACGAATTAACCTACCTTCTGTTCCTAACTCATGAATATAGCTCAATATTTCATTTTTAATACGCAGCACCATTTCAACACTATGTAAAACGTGAACCACCTCGGACATTGTAACGACCTCTTCAAATTCTAGAATACCCAAATTCGTAATGCCGTCATTCCATACAGCCTTATATTTTTCTAGCGTTTGAATTGCTTGATTTGCCTTCGTTAAAATGACACCTATATCTTTTAATGTATAACGTAAGTTCCCTTGATATAGCGTAATTACATTACGTCTTTGTGAAATGGCCACAACAAGGCTGCCCGTCTGCTTTGCTACACGCTCTGCTGTTCGGTGACGCATACCTGTTTCAATAGAATCAATAGATGAATCTGGAACTAACTGTGCGTTTGCAATTAAAATTTTACTTCCAGTTTCATTTAAAATAAGTGCTCCATCCATTTTTGCTAATTCATATAAACTAGCAGGAGAGAATGCGCAATTAATATGAAAACCACCATCAACAATGCTTTTAATCTGCTCATTATACCCAAGAACAATTAGTCCCCCCGTTTGTGCGCGAAGTACATTATCTATCCCTTCGCGCAGTGGTGTTCCTGGGGCCACGAGCTGTAAAATGTTAATCATACTTTTGACACGTTGCTTATTTTCTTCCATAGCCTAGCCTCCTAATGTCAAACGAAGCGCTTCTCCCAAATTAGAAACACCTACAACCTCAATCCCCTCTGGAATTGTCCATCCCCCTAAATTTTTTCTAGGAATGATAGCACGTTGAAATCCTAATTTAGCTGCTTCTTGTACACGTTGTTCAATTCTTGATACTCTTCTTATTTCTCCAGTTAATCCAACTTCTCCTATTACCGCATCAGTTGGTGCCGTAGATTTATCTCTAAAACTTGAAGCTATACTTAAGGCGACAGCTAAATCAATTGCCGGTTCGTCTAATTTCAAACCACCAGCTACTTTTAAATACGCATCTTGATTTTGTAATAGTAAACCTGTTCTTTTCTCTAGTACCGCCATAATAAGCGAGACACGATTATGATCAATTCCTGTCGCCATTCTTCGAGGATTTCCAAAACTAGTAGGGGAAATTAATGCCTGTATTTCTACTAAAACTGGTCTTGTTCCTTCCATTGAGGCAACTACTGTTGAACCTGCAACTCCAACTGGTCTTTCCTCAAGGAAAATTTCAGAAGGATTTAAGACTTCTGCAAGGCCAAGTTCTTTCATTTCAAAGATACCCATTTCATTCGTAGAACCAAAACGATTCTTTACAGCTCGTAAAATACGATATGTATGGTGTCGATCTCCTTCAAAGTAAAGAACTGCATCGACCATATGTTCTAGCATACGCGGCCCCGCAATTGCACCTTCTTTTGTCACATGTCCTACGATGAAAATTGGGATTCCCTTTGTTTTTGCAAGTTTCATTAATTCTGCTGTACATTCACGTACTTGCGCCACACTACCAGGAGCTGATGTCACCTCAGGTAAATGTATCGTTTGAATAGAATCAATAACAACAAAAGCAGGATTCATCTCTTCAATATGTGCTGCAATACGCTGTAAATCTGTCTCTGATACAACAAATAGATTACTACCATTTACATGTAAACGATCTGCACGAAGTTTAATCTGCTTTGCTGACTCCTCACCTGATATATACAATACATCATATGAAGCATCTGCTAATTGCGAGGAAATCTGTAATAATAACGTTGATTTTCCAATCCCAGGGTCCCCACCAATAAGTACTAAAGATCCATCTACAATTCCGCCACCTAGTACACGGTTAAACTCTTGAAATTTCGTTTCAATACGTGCCTCAGACTTTGTTTCTACTTCTGTAAGACGTCTTGGTTTTGTTACTTCTGTTTGAATTGCATTTGCATAATTTAGGCGTCTAGATGATACAACGGGTTCCATCTCTTCAACAAGCGAATTCCATTGACCACACCCTGGACATTTACCCATATATTTTGGTGATTGATAACCACACTCTTGACATGTGAATTTTGTTTTCTTTTTAGCCATATCTTTTTATATTTCACTTCGCTTTCATCTATAAACATTTGACCTTCTCGTACAAGAAAGAGGGCTATCTCGTAGCCCTCTTAGTTTGTCTATACTTATTTTACCTTTTCAGCACTATGAATGACAAATGTTTCCCCTTCTACATCAAAGATAACTTTTTGACCTTTCTCAATAGCACCTTTTAAAAGTTCTTCCGATAGTCTATCTTCTACATGCTTCTGAATTGCTCTACGTAGTGGACGAGCACCATATTCACGATCAAACCCTTTATCAGCAATAGCTGCAATCGCTCCTTCTGTTAAGTGCAATTCAATTTCTTGTTCTTTTAAGCGATTCACTAACTGATTTACCATAAGAGTCACAATTTCTTGAATATGTTTTTTCTCAAGCATATGGAATACGATAATTTCATCAATACGGTTTAAGAATTCTGGACGAAATGCCTTTTTCAGCTCATCCATTACTTTACCTTTCATATCCGAATAATCACGGCTTTCATCTTGTACGTTAAATCCAAGATGTTTGTTACGTTTTAACGCCTCAGCACCAACGTTAGACGTCATAATAACAATCGTATTACGGAAATCAACTGTACGTCCTTTAGAATCAGTTAAACGACCATCTTCCAATACCTGTAGTAGAATATTAAATACATCAGGATGTGCCTTCTCTACTTCATCTAATAGGACAACTGAATAAGGCTTACGACGAACCTTCTCTGTTAATTGTCCGCCTTCTTCATACCCAACATATCCTGGAGGAGAACCAACTAAGCGAGAAGTTGAATGTTTCTCCATATACTCAGACATATCAATACGAATCATTGCATCCTCATCACCGAACATAGATTCTGCCAATGCTCTTGCTAATTCTGTTTTACCTACACCTGTTGGCCCTAAGAAAATAAATGAACCAATTGGACGTTTCGGATCTTTCAATCCTGCTCTTGCACGACGAACAGCTTTCGCTACAGCCACTACAGCTTCATCCTGACCGATGACACGATCATGAAGAATGGATTCTAAGTTTAATAATTTATCAGTCTCTGTTTGTGCAAGTTTAGAAACAGGGATACGTGTCCATGTAGAAACGACATTTGCAATATCTTCTACCGTAACCTCTGAATTTTCTTTTCCTTGTTGTTCTTTCCACTGACGTTTTGTATCTTCCAATTTCTCACGTAAGCGTTGTTCCATATCACGTAAGGAAGCAGCCTTTTCAAACTCTTGACTTTGTACAGCCGCATCTTTTTCTTTTCGAATTTCCTCAAGCTTCACTTCAAGCTCTTTTAAGTTTGGTGGTGTTGTATAAGAACGCAAGCGAACTTTTGAAGCAGCTTCATCAATTAAATCAATTGCTTTATCTGGTAAGAAACGATCCGTAATATAACGATCTGAAAGTTTTACAGCTGCATCAATTGCATCATCTGTAATAGACACACGGTGATGCGCCTCATAACGATCGCGTAACCCTTTCAAGATTTGAGTCGATTCTTCTAGACTCGGCTCATCAACATGAATTGGCTGGAAACGTCTCTCTAAAGCTGCATCCTTTTCAATATATTTACGATACTCATCTAAAGTTGTCGCACCAATACATTGTAATTCTCCGCGTGCTAAAGATGGTTTTAAAATATTCGATGCATCGATTGCACCTTCTGCTCCACCTGCACCGATTAATGTATGAAGTTCATCAATAAATAGAATAATATTCCCTGCTTGACGTATTTCATCCATTACTTTCTTTAAACGATCTTCAAACTCACCACGATATTTCGTCCCAGCTACCACTGTTCCCATATCTAGTGTCATAACACGCTTATCTCTTAACGTTTCAGGAACTTCATTATTTACGATTTGCTGTGCTAACCCTTCAGCAATTGCTGTTTTACCTACACCAGGCTCTCCAATTAACACTGGATTGTTTTTTGTTCTACGGCTTAACACTTCAATTACACGTTGAATTTCTTTACTACGTCCAATAACAGGATCCAAACGATTCTCACGTGCAACAACTGTTAAGTCGCGCGCTAAACTGTCTAGTGTCGGTGTATTTGCATTTGTCGATGAACCACCTTGGTGACCTGAACTTGCTTCGTTACTTCCAAGAAGTTGTAACACTTGTTGTCTTGCTTTGTTGAGGCTTACACCTAAATTATTTAATACACGTGCCGCTACACCTTCACCTTCACGGATTAAGCCAAGTAAAATATGTTCTGTTCCAACGTAAGAATGTCCTAGCTTACGCGCTTCATCCATAGACAATTCAATAACTTTTTTAGCACGAGGTGTATAATGTACAGTTTGAGAAGCTTCTGTTCCACGTCCAATTAACGCTTCTACCTCTTTTTGCACTTTCTCCGGGCTCAATCCAAGAGCAATTAACGCTTTTGCTGCAATTCCTTCACCTTCGCGTACAAGCCCAAGTAAAATATGTTCTGTTCCAATGTTATTATGCCCAATGCGAATTGCTTCCTCTTGAGATAAAGCTAATACTTTCTGTGCTCTTTCTGTAAATCTTCCAAACATCATAGAAATCGCCTCCTACTTGCGCTTAGTTTTTTTCAATACGTAATCGCTCACGGATTAAGGTTGCTCTTCGATAATCTCTTTCTTCTGGTCCTAAAGGTCCTCCTGCATATTGTTGTAAAATACCAGGTTGCGTAAGAACCATTAGCTCAGTCAAAATATTTCTCGATATACCTTTTATATATCCTAGATCAATACCGAGTCGTACATCCGATAAGCAAGTTGCCGCTTCTGCAGATTGAATTAAACGACTGTTTGCTAGTATACCGTAAGAACGATAAACCTTATCTTCAAGCTCAATACTCGAATTTTGTACAATTAATTCTCTGGCCAATTTTTCTTGTTGTATAATTTGCTGCATGACACTCTTTAAATCTGCAATAATATCTACTTCGGATTTCCCTAGCGTCATTTGATTTGATACTTGAAATATATTACCTAACGCTTCGCTACCTTCACCGTATATTCCTCTTACTACTAACCCTAATTTTTGAATTACTTGTATAATACGGCTAATTCTTTTTGTTAAAACCAGCCCTGGTAAATGAATCATTACAGAAGCTCTTAATCCTGTACCAACGTTAGTAGGACAACTCGTAATATATCCAAGTGATTCATCAAAAGCATATTCAACCTCTTTCTCAATCCAATTATCTATTTGATTAGCGCTTTGAAGCGCCTTTGATAACTGTAGCCCTGGAAATAGGCACTGAATCCTAATGTGGTCTTCCTCATTAAGCATCACACTAATGTGTTCGCTTTCTGATAACAGACATGCTCCATATTCGGTCCCTGCGAGATTTGGACTAATTAAATGCTTTTCGACTAAAACTCTCCTTTGAAGAGGCGTTAATTCATTCATTTTTAATAATCCAAACTTCCCAAAGGGCTCTACCGATTTATTTATAAATTTCTTTTTAAATAATTCTTGAACCTGTTGAGCTTCCTCTTCGTTTTGCATAGTAGAAAATTGATATTGCTTAAAATTACGAGCCAAACGAATTCGACTACTTAAAACAATATCAGAATCAGGGCCATCCCCCTTCATCCATGGACTAATCGCTTCATTCATAATTTTGTCCAGTGACATAGAACTACTCCCCCTCTCTATGCTCACTAAGCTGAGTTTCAAGCCCTCGAATTTCATCTCTTACCTCAGCAGCTTTCTCAAACTCCTCATTCTGTACATATTGTTTCAGAATAAGTTTTAGTTCATCTAATTCTTTCTTTAAGTGGACATTTCCTTCCATTCGTTCCGGAATTTTTCCACAATGTTCTGTATGTCCACCATGAAGTCGCTTTAACAATGGGTTTAAGTGTCCTTTAAATGTATCGTAACAAGAAGCACAACCAAAGCGTCCCACTTTTGTAAAATGTTCATATGTCATCTTACAATCTGGACATCTTACTGTATTTGTATTTGAAAACCCGTTTTTTCCTTCTCCAAACATTGTTGATTCACCGTGTAATAAACCAGCAAATACATCATGAAATGAAAAGTTAGACTGTGATGATTGAAAGAAAGACGTATAGCCACTTTGCTCCGCACATTGCTCACAAAGATGAACTTCCGCCTTCTTCTCGTTGATTACTTTTGTATAATGTAAAGTTGCTGGTCTTATATTACAGTTTTGACAAGTCATCAATATCCCCACCTTTACAACAGGAACGATCTACCTCATGATACTTTTCATACATTACTAGATTGTCCTCTTTCCTTAATCCACTCAGATAAAAGTACATGCTCTTTTTCAAAACTTCTACAATATTTAACTGCCCTATCTTAATTATCATTCTTTTACAAAAGCTGTATTTATTTATATTTCAGTGTTCTTAACATTGCGCATAATATTCGAGCCCTAAGTTCATCTCGAGAAGGAATATCCATTGATAATACAGAACGATCTAGTACACTTAACATTAATTTTGCTTCACGGCCTGTTATGATTCCCTCTTCTAATAAACGTATAATCATACTCTCTGCATTCCCTTGTGCAACGCTATGATCAATCATATGAAGCATTTGATCAATAATGTCTATATCATCATGCAGTTTGACTTTTATAATGCGAATGTAACCTCCTCCACCACGTTTACTTTCTACTACAAATCCTCTTTCTAATGTAAAACGGGTATTGATTACATAATTGATTTGAGATGGTACGCACTCGAATCGATCCGCAATCTCATTTCTTTTGATTTCAATCACATTATTATTACTTAAGTCAATAACTTGCTTTAGATATTGCTCAATGATATCAGATATATTTCTCATTTATCCGCCACCTTTATTGACTTTGACTATCTTTGACTTTAATTATATACGTATTAATAAAATTTGCAACTCTTTTGCTTATTCACTATCCTAGCCACATTCCCCTGCATTTAATCAAAATAGTAATTATTTAAGCATATTTTTTTAATTACTATGGATTATAAAAGAAAACACGAAAAAACACGAGTCATTTGACTCGTGTTTAGTTGCTTGGCGACGTCCTA
>NZ_QOSA01000054.1:0-28829 GCF_008368795.1 Bacillus sp. BF2-3 | reverse complement strand
CAATTGGGGTGCAGTTCACTTATAGTCAGCTTTTTATATATTAACACGTAAAGGTTTAAACAGACATATAAGCAGTCACGCTTTGTCATCACCTTGTTGTTGTAAATTAGTATTTCTACATTGAATAGACATTCCATAATATCGTATTTTGATTAAAACTAAAAAACATACTTAACACTAATAGTAAAATTTTTCTTCTTCATCAAATTCACTTCTTTTCTTTTTATAAACATAAAAAAAGGATCTCTATTTATATAGAGATCCTTTCTAACTTTATAATTTACTAGACTGTAACCCCTGAATAAACGGAACAACTTCAGGATTTACAAGCGATGATAAATCACCTAATTGTTTTCCTAAGTAAGCTGCTTTAATAACACGGCGCATTACTTTAGAATTACGTGTTTTCGGTAAATCTTCTACAACGTGGATGTCTTTAGGACACAACGCTTTTCCAATATGAGAGTTTACTAAACTCATTAATTCTTTCTTTAATTCTCCTGTGAATGTTACATGATCTCTTAACACTACAAAACAATGACAAACTTCACCTTTTACTTCGTCAGGTACACCAATTGCAGCAGCTTCGATTACATCGTTATGTTTCACAAGAATAGATTCATATTCAGCAGGTCCAATACGTTTACCTGCAATATTTAACGTATCGTCTGAACGCCCTGTGATGATATATTGTTCACCATCGTAAATGACCCAGTCACCGTGGACCCATTTATTTTCAAAACGCGACCAATATGTGTTTACGTAACGTTCATCATCTTCCCAGAAGCTTTTCGTCATACCTACCCAAGGTTTCTCTAAGCATAATTCTCCGACTTCATCTCGAATTGGTTTACCTTGATCATCCAGTACGACAGCTGCCATTCCTGGTAAAGATGCGTTAAAACTAATCGGTGCTATTGGCTTAATAAGAACATTACCGAAAATCCCACCAGAGATTTCAGTTCCACCTGAGTAGTTACAGATTGGGACATTTCCTTTTCCAACTGTTTCAAACAGCCACATCCATGGATCAGGATTCCAAGGTTCTCCTGTTGATGCGAATACTTCCAAACTCTTTAAAGAATGTTTATTGACATACTCATCACCTTTTGCCATCAATGCTCGGATTAACGTTGGCGAAATACCTAGATGAGTAATCTCATATTTATCAACTGTCTCCCATAACCGGTCTGCTTCTGGGAAGTCTGGAACACCTTCGTACATAACCATCGTTGCTCCATTAATGAGTGAACCGAATAATAGAAACGGCCCCATCATCCAGCCCATATCAGTTACCCATAATACACGATCACCTTGTTTAATATTCATTCCAAATCCTGCATCAAAAGCTGCTTTCAAAGGAAATCCTGCATGCGTGTGTACTGTTCCTTTCGGCTTACCAGTCGTTCCTGATGTATAAATGAGCATTAATGGATCATCACTTTGCATTTCCTCGGCATGTATGAATGGTTTTTCTTTTTCTAGCGTACTCCACGAAAAATCATAGTTATGTGGTGTAAAATCATTTCCTGCATGACGAACGATAACAACTTTTTCAACAGTTGGGCAATGTTCACAAGCTTTATCTACTTCATCTTTTAAAGAAACAATTTTACCTCGGCGTGAAAATCCATCTGCGGTAATAATCATTTTTGAACCTGCCGCTTGCACACGTGTCATGACTGCATCAGACGCAAAGCCTGAGAATATTGGTGAAATAATTGCTCCGATTTTCATTACAGCTAGCATCGCAACAACTGTTTCTGGAATCATCGGCATATAAATTGTTACACGGTCACCTTTCTCAATACCCGCGTGTTTCAAACCATTTGCAACACGACTTACCCAGTTGTCAAGCTCTTCATATGTAAATGATTTTGAAGTTCCATTTTCCCCTTCGTACTGAAGTGCTGGCTGTATTCTCGTCTCTTCATCCGCAAGCCAGCGGGATAAAGCTGATTCTACAACGTTACATGTTCCGCCATTATACCACTGTGCAAACGGTGTACCATTTTCTAAATCTAACACGTCTGTATAAGGTTTCATCCATTGATAGCCTATTGCCTTTTCTGCCTCTCCCCAAAACCAAGCTGTTTCCTCGATAGATTTATTATAAAAAGTTTCATAATCTTCATATCCCAATGATTTCATCCAACCATATAAACGTGTTTTTTCCTTGTACTCTTCTGTTGGAAACCAAACTGCTTGTTTCAATGTTTTCCCCTCCTTAACTTTTTGAGCAAGAAAGCCCTAAATAGGGCTTTTAAACTGGATATACAGGATGTTTACGATCCGTGAATACTTGATATTTACTCATATACATTTCGAAACGTCCTTTTAATTCTTCACGTAAATTGTTTGGATGAACAATACCATCAATCACCATCTCTGATGCTAAATGATAAATATCAATATCTTTCTTATACTCTTCACGTTTTTCAGCAATGAAGCTAGCACGCTCTTCTTCTGGTAAAGCTGCAATTTTATTTGCATATACAGCATTAACCGCAGCTTCTGGACCCATTACCGCAATAGAGGCTGTCGGTAATGCCAGGCAACAATCTGGTTCAAATGCTGGACCTGCCATCGCATATAAACCAGCACCATATGCTTTACGAACAACGATAGAAATCTTCGGTACAGTTGCTTCACTCATTGCAGAAATCATTTTTGCACCATGGCGAATAATACCAGCACGCTCTACTTTTGTTCCAATCATAAATCCTGGTACATCCGCAAGGAATAATAATGGAATATGATATGCATCACATAAATTAATAAACTTAGCAGCTTTATCAGCTGAATCATGGAATAATACGCCGCCCTTCATACGCGGCTGATTTGCAATAATACCAACAGGCTTACCATCAATACGTGCTAAGCCTGTAATTAGCTCTTGAGCAAATAATTTTTTTACTTCATAGAATGAACCTTCATCAATAACTCTATTAATGAGATCTTTCATATTGAAAGGAGCATTTTGATTTTCTGGAATGATTTGTTCTAACGTTTTATCGAATTGTTTCGGTTCTTGAGGTGTAACCAATGGAGTCTTTTCTAAGTAGTTATTTGGAAAATATGAAATGTATTGTCTTGCTTGTGTAATCGCATCTTCTTCTGTCTTGCATAAAACATCTCCGCATCCTGATACAGAGCAATGCATACGAGCTCCGCCCATCTCTTCTAAAGTTACCTTCTCACCGATAACCATCTCAGCCATACGAGGAGATCCTAAATACATAGATGCATTTCCTTCTACCATCATTACAACGTCGCAAAAGGCTGGAATATAGGCACCACCAGCTGCAGAAGGTCCAAATAATAAGCATACTTGAGGAACTTTACCTGATAATTTCACTTGATTATAGAAGATTCTTCCTGCACCACGGCGCCCTGGGAACATTTCTACTTGATCTGTAATGCGCGCTCCAGCAGAGTCGACTAAATAAAATAACGGAACACGTAGTTTTTCAGCTGTTTCTTGAATACGTAAAATCTTTTCAACTGTGCGTGATCCCCATGATCCAGCTTTTACAGTAGAATCATTGGCCATTACACATGCAGTACGACCATGTATTTTACCCGTTGCCGTTACAACGCCGTCCGCAGGTAAGCCTGTTTGTTCACAGTTAGCAAATAATGCATCTTCTACATATTCGCCATTATCAAATAGAAGCGCTAAACGATCTCGAACAAATAATTTTCCTTTTGCTTTATTTTGTTCATGATACTTTGGTGCGCCGCCTTGTTTAATCGTTTCAACTCGTTCTTCAAATGAATTAGATTGTTGTTTTTGATCTAACATATTTACTCCCCCTTATACGTTGGTGTGCGTTTTTCCTTGAATGCTTGTAATCCTTCTAATCTATCTTTCGTATGGATTACACCTTCATACGCTTGTTTTTCCATTTGTAATCCGGTATGTAAATCAACTTGAATACCATTTGAAATTGCCTCTTTTGCTAATCGAACA
Source organism: Bacillus sp. BF2-3 (assembly GCF_008368795.1). NCBI lineage: Bacteria > Bacillati > Bacillota > Bacilli > Caryophanales > Bacillaceae > Bacillus > Bacillus sp. BF2-3. The sequence goes on along the minus strand of NZ_QOSA01000054.1, from coordinate 24,856 downwards.
GCAATAGGTCCATTACTAGCAATTTTCTCTGCTATTTCAATCGCTTTCTCTTCAAGTAAATTAGCTGGTACAACAAATTCTACTAAACCATATTCTTTTGCTTCTTGCGCTGAAATACGTCTACCTGTATAAATTAATTCTTTCGCTCTACCAACACCAATTAATCTCGGTAAGCGCTGTGTACCACCCGCTCCTGGTATAATTGCAAGTGTCGTTTCAGTAAGACCAAGACTTGCAGATTCAGCAGCAATTCTAAAATCACAAGCTAAACTTAATTCCGTACCACCACCAAGTGCGATTCCATTTATAGCAGCAATAACTGGCTGTGGTAATTGTTCAACCATCTCCATAGTCGTGCGAATCATACTAACAGCATGGCGAACTTGTTCCTCATTCATACCAGCACGTTCTTTTAAATCAGCACCAGCACAAAATGCTTTTTCACCAGCACCTGTTAGAATAACTACACGCGTATTGGACTCTTCACTTATTTGAGTTAATATGTTTTGTAACTCTTCTAATAACGCTAAAGATAATGAGTTTGCTTGTCTTTCACGATATAACGAAATCTTTACAACGTGAGGTGTTACATAATCAACTGAAATGTTTTGTAATTGTAGCATCTTCTCACCTACTTATCGTTTTATGTTGAAGCGCTCTATACACATGACTCGGTAATTGGATATTTAGCTTACTTTGAATAAATTGACTAGCTCGCAATAACTTTTCTTCGTCTATATTCGTTTGAACTCCTAATTTATGGAGCATATGTACTAGGTCATCAGTAGCAACATTACCTGATGCTCCTGGTGCATAAGGACAGCCCCCGAGTCCACCACAAGAACTATCAAATGTTGTAATACCGTATTCTAATGATTTAACTACATTTGCTAGAGCCATTCCATACGTATTATGAAAATGCATGGCAAACTGCGAAGCATCATACTTCTTTAATAGATGTTCTAATACTTGTTCTACTTGTAATGGATTCGCTACACCGATTGTATCCCCAAGAGAAACTTCATAAATGCCGTATGAAAATAGTTGATTACATAATTCGTCAACTGCTGTGACACTTATATCGCCTTCATAAGGACATCCAAATACAGTAGAAACATAGCCTCTTACCTTTTTCCCTTCGAATAATGCCTGTTTTGTTATATCTTCGATTACAACTAACGCTTCTTTAATCGATTTATTAATATTACTTTTATTATGAGATTCACTTGCTGATAAAAAAACATTCACCTCATCTACATTTTGCAAAAAAGCTCGTTCCAAACCATTTTGGTTCGGAACAAGCGCAGCATATGTAACATTTGGATCCCTTTTCAGCTCAGAAAACACATCATTTGCATCCGCTAATGCTGGGACCCATTTTGGGTGAACGAATGAGGAAACTTCAACATACGACAATCCTGCTTCTGTAAGTAGTTGAATCCATTTTACTTTATCTTTTGTGCCAACAATCTTTTTTTCATTTTGTAAACCATCACGTGGTCCTACTTCTTTAATGACAGCAAAATTAGGTAGTTTCAATTCGCTTCCCCCTATATCTCCCTATTCAATTTCTAATAATACATCTCCTTCATTTACAAAATCGCCTTCTTGCACATTAATTTTCATAACTGTGCCGGCTTCTTCTGAAATGATTGGAATTTCCATTTTCATAGATTCTAAAATGACGACATCCTGCTCTTCCTCTACTGTATCTCCTACTCCTACAACAATCTTCCAAACGTTTCCTGCCATCGATGCGTATACTTTCGTCATCATTTTTTCCCCCTTAATATTGTTAGATCTTATTTTTTAACGAGTTGTTTCGTTACAAAACCCGTTGTATAAATACCCGCTTTGAACACTTCGTCTTCCAAAACTTGCATTAGCATTGGCGTGTTCGTTTTAATACCTTCTACTTTTAATTCTTCTAGAGCATCATGTAATTTTGAAATTGCTTCTTCACGAGTCTCGCCATGTGCAATGACTTTCGCAATCATTGGATCATAGAAAGGTGTAATCGTTACATGATTTTCTAAGAAGTGATCAATTCGTACATTTGACGGTAATGTTAAATCTGTAATTTTCCCAGGTGACGGGAAGAATGTTTTCGGATCCTCTGCATAAATACGAGCTTCAATGGCATGACCACTACGTTTTACATCATCCTGAGTAAATGATAGTTTCTCTCCACTTGCGATAAGGAGTTGCTGTTCTACAAGGTCTAATCCCGTAATTTCTTCTGTCACTGGATGCTCTACTTGTAATCTCGTATTCATTTCTAAGAAATAGAAATTTTTCTGATTATCTACAAGAAACTCAACTGTACCTGCATTTGTATAGCCAAGTGCTTTGGCAGCTTGTACAGCAACTTCTCCCATCGCCTTTCGTGTACCTTCATCTAAAAATGGTGAAGGTGCTTCTTCGATTACTTTTTGATTTCGGCGCTGTACCGAACATTCACGCTCCCATAAATACACTGTGTTACCATGTGTATCTGCTAAAAGCTGAATTTCAATATGATGCGCATCTGCTATATATCGCTCTAAATACATTTCCCCGTTACCGAAGAAGTTTTGCGCTCTTGTTTTATTACTTTCAAACGCTTTGGTGAGCGTTTGCTCAGTTTCCATCAACTGCATACCAATGCCTCCGCCGCCTGCGGATGCCTTAAGCATTAATGGATAACCAATTTGTTTTGCAATTTCAATTGCTTCTTCAGCAGTTTCAATATTTGTAGTAATACCTGGGACTACTGGGACATCTGCTGCTTGCATTGCGATACGTGATTCAATTTTACTTCCCATCTTCGTAATGATTTCTTCTGAAGGACCGATAAATACGATTCCTTCTTCTTTGCAGCGAACCGGAAAAGACGGATTCTCTGATAATAAACCATAACCCGGATGAATGGCTTCTGCATTTGTCTTCTTAGCTATTTCAATAATTTTTTCAAGGTTTAAATAGCTTTCTTGAACACGCGGTCCACCTACTAAGTAAGCTTCATTTGCCATTTTCACATGAAGGGCATTTTCATCTGCTTCAGAATAAATAGCAACAGTGCGAATGCCAAGTTTTTGACAAGTTTTCATAATACGAACAGCGATTTCCCCGCGATTCGCAATTAATATTTTTTGAAACATAGTGATTCCTCCCTTTTATCTACATCCTAAATGTCTAGCAATTACGAGACGTTGAATTTCAGAAGTTCCTTCACCAATTTCTAATAGTTTCGCATCACGAATATGTCGTTCAACTTCATATTCACGCATATAACCATATCCACCATGAATCTGTACTGCTTGATTCGCAATACGGCTTGCTGCTTCCGATGCAAATAGTTTTGCCATTGCCGCTTCTTTGCCGAAAGGTTTATCGTTATCTTTTAACCAAGCTGCTTTATGTACTAAATTGCGTGCTAGCTCTACTTCAGTCGCCATATCAGCTAATTTAAATTGAATCGCTTGGAAATTAGAGATTGACTTTCCAAATTGTTGACGTTCTTTCGCATATTGTAATGCACGTTCAAAGGCTGATTGCGCAATACCAACTGCCAATGCTGCGATTGAAATACGCCCTCCATCAAGTGTATATAAAAATTGTTTAAAACCTTTATTTACATCACCAAGAATATTTTCTTTCGGTACACGAACGCCATCAAGTACGATTTCACAAGTATTAGAAGCGCGAACACCCATCTTATCGTAAGGACTTGAAATCGTTAATCCTTCACTCGTAGTAGGCACGATAAATGCAGAAATACGTTTTCTACCATTCTCTTCAATACCGTTGACAGCGGTTACAATAATTGTATTTGCATACTCTGCGTTTGTAATCCAACACTTCTCACCACTGATTACATACTCATCACCATCTAATACCGCTTTCGTTTGAGTACCACCTGCATCTGATCCAGCATTCGGCTCCGTTAATCCGAAGGCACCTAATGTTTTACCTGACGCCATCGGAACTAAATACTTTTGTTTTTGTTCTTCTGTACCGAAATAATAAATTGGAGAAGCACCTAATGAAATTGTTGCAGCATAGCTTAAACCGGTGCCACCACAAGCGCGACCAATTTCTTCAACTGCTAACGCATACGATACCGTATCGCCACCTGAACCTCCATATTCTTCTGGGAATGGGATGCCTAATAATCCTAGTTCGCCCATTTTTTGAAATGTTTCATATGGAAACTCTGCAGTTTTGTCATAATATACAGCTTTCGGTGCGATTTCCTTTTCAGCAAAGTCACGTACCATTTCTTTAATCATTTGTTTTTCGCGAGTTAGAGTAAATTCCATTCCGCTACACACCCCTTATCGAATATTGAGTTTCGACAGCGTGCGAGTTTCTACTACAAACATAACAACTTAAAAGACAAGAATATTAGTTAGACAATTGCTACAATTCTGTCATAACTTAATTTTAAAACAGATTCTGTACTAATGCACAAAAAAATTCCTACATTGTTCTACAACAACATAGGAGATTTTGTGTCGAATTATGTAATTTATTGTTTAATAATCTCTACCTTTTCCCGAATCAGAAATTTCTACTAATGCTTCAGGGTATGGTTCGAAATACGTTTGTCTTAATAAATACTTTTCATCAAATCGAATAGCCCATGATTTTAATATTGTAAGTAAACTACTAAGTGGTATTTTCTTTTCTGCATACTTTTGTAACAGTTCTATAAAATGATCTTTTTCTTGTTTTTTTAACTTTGTTTTAAAATATCCAAAAATGTGCTCGCATACATTTACATTCGATGTATAACGGGGCGCACGCATAAATAATTCATATAAAGTCTTCTCATAGTTTTCAAATACCACTTCAATCTTTTCATTTTTTTGATTTGCAATTATACGACCTAATTCCTTTTGTTTCACCTGATTATATGCCATAAATAAATATTTATTGTCCGACTGAAACGATACAAGTTCTTTCATATTTTTATTGTGTTTAATCATTTTGTAATATGCGATTGTAAATAACCTTGTAAAGAAATGCTCTCTAATAATAAAATTCGACAATCTACCTTCCTCTTCAATAGGAAGATGCGAAAAATTTTTTACTACTGCTCCGCCGAATAAGCCAGCTCCTTTTCCCTTTGCTGGCGCTTTTTCAAAACCAGAATAAATTTTCACATCACGCGTACCACAACTTGGTGAACGATTCTTTAAAATAAAACCATCCACATCTGGTATCGTTTGTAAAAAGTCATTTGAAAACTGCTCCATTTTTTCAGTTACATCTTCTCGTGTCGACGGTTGCATAAGTCTATTCTCACCATTTTCTTCTACAATTCGTATCGTTTCACGAGGAGTCCCCAATCCAATCTCCACTTCTGGACAAACAGGTATAAATGTAACAAATGGCTGCAAATTTCGTATTGTTACATCTGGAATCATCTCTCCATTATAACGACAAGCATCAAATTCTAAACACTTACTTACGACGATTGTAGGTTTTGCAAATTGTCGCATCTTATTACCTCCTTATTGCTAGCCCGTATAATATAAATTGTACTAAGATTAACATTTTAAGCAAAGTTTGATTCAGTTATTTTTATGAGAAATATATATCCAATGATATATTAACAATCATTCAACTCTATTTTCTATAAATGTGCGCCCTATTAATGAGGGTTTAGATATTGTGAAATGAATAATACACACATGCTTCGGAGAAATTAATGATTAAGAAAGGAGGGATTGTTATGAAAAAGAAATTATCATCTATCTTAAGTGTTTTAGCACTATCTATTATGTTTTTAGGTACATCTACGCAAGCTGAATACGATGGAAATAATATGAATAGAGTTAATAACACTGATATTTCAACTCGAGTAAATGACAATAACTTAGACAGAGTTAATAATGATGTAAGAACTCGAAATGTAAATACAACAAATGATTTAAATGATAATCGTGATAAAAATAATAATTGGGCTTGGCTTGGTTTATTAGGACTAGCAGGATTATTAGGTCTTAGAAGAAGAGACAAAGAAACACGCTGATTTAGAATGTTTTTAGTAAACAAGTACTTATTTATCAAAAATATATAATGAAAATAAATCGCCTTTTTAAAGGCGATTTATTTTTACTTAAAAGTAATGTATGTAATTCACACTTCAACGATTAAAATCGTGGAGTTAATCCATACAATATAAATTGAATCGTATTTTCAATTTCCGCTTCATCATTCCATTTTTCTTCAGGCAATAATAAAAATCGTGTTAATAATAAACCTAATACAGCTGATAAAGTAAGACGTAGTACGGAAGATGGTGGTATCTCAATAATTTCCCCTTCTTCTTGAAATTTCACAATCAACTTTTTGAAATGTGAAAACAGTTCTGTTTCTACTAATTGCTGTATTTCATTTTTCAGTTCTGGTTGGAATGGCACCTCTTGAATTAATATTTTTATCATAGGAAAGTGTTTTTGAGCAAATTTAAACCTATTATGAATTACAACCCTTAAAAGTCCTTCGTATGATTCATAATCCGATTTAAATATTTCTTTTGCAAAGGTTTGTACGAAAAATGGTGCAGCGAACTTAGTTAAAGTTGGCATTACGACCGCTAGTAATAAATCTTTTTTTGTTTTATAGTAGCGGAAGATGGTTCCTTCCGCTACACCAGCACGCTTTGCAATTTCACTTGTTGAAGTTGAAGCGTATCCTTTTTCTCCAAACATATCAACAGCCGCCTCTAATATTCGCATTTGACGTTCATTTCGTTTATCCGTATTAGTTGCAGCTATTAATTCCTCCAGCCAATCCTTCTGCATTTATAAAGCTCCTTTTTTTCATTATTATATTTTGCGATGTTTCTTTAAAGCAAATACATTTCCTACTGCAAATAATAGTGAAAAAAGTAATAATACAGTAAGATCTAATACAACCTCTGTAAACCCTTGATTCCGAATCATCACTTGTCTCATTGCGTCAGCGCCGTATGTGAGTGGAAATACTTTCCCTAACATTTGTAGCCACTTATTCATAGATTCCATTGGAAACAATCCAGAAAAGAAGATTTGTGGCACAATAACAAGCGGTATAAATTGAATCATTTGAAACTCATTATTTGCGTATGCCGATAAAAACGTACCTAATGTTAGTGCAGTCAAAGAGAGCATACATGTAATAAGTAACGTTAGCCATATGGAGCCAGCTACGTATAAATCTAAAATATAAACGGAAAAACTTACGATAATAATGGATTGTATAAAGGCAAAGATTCCAAAACCAATAATATAACCTGCGACTATTTCCCATCTTCTTACTGGGGTGGATAATAACCTTTCTAGCGTACCACTTAAACGTTCTCTTACGAAAGATACACCTGATAATATAAATACAAAGAAAAATGTAAAGAAACCAATTAATACAGGACCAAGCCCATCAAACATCGTAAAGTCTTTAGAGCCATGTAAATAATTTACTTCAGGTTTCATAATCGATACATCATTCTTCTCTGTGCTTTTTTGCAATACTTGAAGTACAGCACGATTTTTTGACGAATCACTACCTTCCAACAGAAGTTTCATTTTTCCATTCTCTATTCGAAATACTGCATCTACCTTTTGTTTTTCCAACTCAAAAATCGCCTTTTCTTTACTGTATTCATAAATTGACGCTTCTTGATTTTTCATCACTTTTACTATTTGAGCGGGCATATCAACAACAGCAATTTGCGGTATATAGTCTTTCTGTGTAAACACTAGTGACAAAAGCCAAAGTAATAACATCGGTGCTCCAAACATCATTGCTAACGAACGCTTATCTCGAAAAAATTGACGAATAATACGTATGATTACACCAGTAACTCTCATGATGGCACCACCTCTTCTAGCAAAAAGACATCTTCAATCCGTCCAGATGACACGCGTTTTTTCAATTCTTCAGTTGTTCCAACCGCAACTAGTTTCCCTTCTCTAATTAACCCTAGACGCTCACAAAATTCAGCTTCATCCATAATGTGCGTCGTTACAATAATCGTTGTGCCTTTCTTTTTAAGATCATAAAATTTTTCCCAAATCGTTTTTCTAAGAAGCGGATCTATCCCCACTGTAGGCTCATCTAAAATTAATATTTCTGGTTCGTAAAGGAGCGCTATTGCTAATGATAAGCGTTTTTTCATTCCACCTGAAAATTGTTGTACTTGCTTTTTCATATACTGTGACAATTGTACAAGTTCAAAAACCTCTGCAATTCTTGTCTTTTTACGTTTTCCCTTTAGTCCATACATCGTTGCTATAAAATCTGCATTTTCATATGCTGATAATTCTTCGTATAATGCATCCGCCTGGGCCATATAACCAATTCGTTTCATCTCATTTAAATTAGGCATATTAGTATTATTAACAAGCACTTCACCTTTCGTTGCCTCATTAATACCTGCAATCATTTTAATGAGCGTTGTTTTCCCCGATCCAGAAGGTCCAACAAAACCAAAAATCTCTGCTTTTTCAACTTGCAATGAAAGATTGTGTAACACTTCTTTTTTTCCAAAACTTTTTGATACAGTCTGTAAAATAATTGAAGGTTGTTGCACGTTTCATCCTCCTTTTCCAATAAAAATGAGTGAGTACTCACTTTTATTTTACTCTTGCTTAATTATATGTCAAACTTCGTTGATTAGTATGTATGTTCAATCACCGATATTAAACAATGAAACAGAGTCGACATTAGAATTTCATTTCCTAAAGTCGACTCTGTTTCATTTAAACTATAAATTTCACTTTACGTTTTTAAATTCATATACTTCCGAATTCTAGCAACGTCTAAAGAATATTCGATAACTAATTGCTGTAACGGTAAAATAACTGTGTCAGGATATAAATGTGCATATTGTAATGTTTCTGCATATTTTTCTAACCTTTTTTCTAAATACTTTATTATTTGATCAGGATGACTTACTAATAAACATTTACAATAATAATGGATTTGTTCCTCAATCGCCGTGTATTCTTCAATTTCATATTCTTTATGCATGTGTACACCCCTTTAAGTTTTTTATATGAATTACTTATCACAATTTTCACTCGACAAATTTTAAGTTTTTTGATTATTTACACTATAACAAACACTGAGGGTCAAATTTTGTTACTTTATGTAACGTAGAAAATTTTTAACAAAATTGTAATGTTTACTCCTGCAAAATACAGAAAGCCCCTTTACTCATTTTTGTATAAAAAAAATCGTACAGCTTAATTTAGCTGCACGACTACAATTTCTGGCCTATTCAAAATCCTTTGCGGAATGATACTATTTCCTAATCCTCTACTCACTACCATTGATGTATTTTGTTCTACATATAAACCCGCTGTATATTTAGGTAAAACACCTTGATTTGGCGCAACTAATCCTCCGATAAATGGCAATCTAACTTGCCCTCCATGAGCATGTCCCGATAAAACCAAATCCAACCGCTCATTCGTATATTCCTTTATAAATTCAGGCCTGTGGGATAATAATACATTATATCTATCTGGCTGCATTTCAATTTTTGCTTTTTTAATTTCATCTATTATAATATTTCCTTCATCACGGTTTCCAGTACCAAACTCTGGATCATCAATACCTAGCAAGTTTATCTCTTGCTCACCCTTTCGAATGCCTACATGTTCATTCCTTAAAACATTGACACCATATTTCTTCAACTCTTTTTCTAAACTGTTATACTTTCCAGACCATTGTTCATGGTTTCCTGTCACAAAATATACAGGATACTTCTTTACCATTTCTCGTATTAATTGCATACTAACTTCTGCATCGTATGATTTACTGTCAATTAAATCACCCGTAATTGCAATAATATCTGGGTCTATACTTTTCATTTTTTGAATTAACACATCTTGATTATCGCCAAATTTTTTATTGTGTAAGTCTGAAATTTGTAGAATTTTATACCCTTTAAAAGAGGATGGTATTTTACTAGAGGTTATTTTAATCTCAGTTATACTTATTAAATTGTTCTGTAAATATAAAAAGATTGTAAAACCTACTAATATACAAATAATCATTACAATTCTATTAATCTTCTTTTTCATATTTTCTCCTTTACATTCTCATCAAACACTTCTATATGCTAACTGAATTATATTATACTTTCTTGAAATTTATTTAAATTAATAAAATAATACAGTACATGAAATTTCATATGAGATATGTCATATATATTCGTTATATTTTTACTTTTACCTTTTTAATAATAAGAATACAAAAACGACTCTTATCACACGAAAAGAGTCGTTTTCTAACTTTATACTTTTAATACTTTCATGTTAAAAATGCGAAAACTAAAATACTATTACCTAAGAGCCTTAACTATAACTTTAGTTGCCTCTGCAATGAGTTGATTATCATAAGTTGCCTCTTTCTCATCTTTACTAGATAAAATTGCGATGATAATTGGTGCTCTATTTGGAGGCCAAACGATAGCAATATCATTTCTTGTCCCGTAACTGCCAGCACCTGATTTATCTCCAACTACCCAGTCAGTTGGTACGCCTGCACGAATAAGTTTGTCTCCTGTAGCATTTCCTTTCATCCACTCTGTAAGAATTTTACGTTTTTCAGCAGGAAGTGCATTTCCGACCGTAAAAGCTTTAAGATTCGTAGCAATAGCTTTCGCTGTACTAGTGTCACGAATGTCTCCTGGAATAGCTTCGTTTAATTCTGTTTCAAAGCGATCAGACATAGTAATCCGATCCCCCATATGCCTAAGCGCTTTTTCATATCCTTTAGGTCCTCCTATTTTATTAAATAAAATGTTCCCTGCAGTATTATCACTTGAACGAACAGCTGCCTCAGCAATTTCTCCTAGTTTCATTCCAGTATCTACATGTTTCTCTGTAACAGGTGAATAATCCACTAAGTCTTCTTTCGTATATGTGATTACTTCATTTAATGAATCAATTGAGTTTTGCTGTAGTAATACTCCTGCTGCTAAAGCCTTGTAGGTTGATGCGAAGGCAAATCTTTCGTTAGATCGATAAGAGATTGTTTGATTTGTACCAGTATCAATCGCATATACACCTAATCGAGCATCAAATTTTTTCTCAAGTTGAGAGAACTCTTTATGCGTCGCCTGATTTTTATGTTTCACTTGTCCAGTCTTTTCTTTCGCTTCAACTTGCAGTGCCCCTCCTGTAAAAGCTTCTAGGCTTGTAATACTTAAACCTAATATACCAACGCATATTCCTATTTTTAGCATCCTCTTATTTTTCAAAATCATCATTCCTTCCAAATTTTTAGTACCTTTTTATACGTACACATAATAGACAATCACCGAACCAAATTTGTTCCATAAACTGAAAAAAATTTTATAGCTAGTATGAGAGTTATTAACAAAATAAGAGATAGTAGCTATGATCGCCGCTATCTCTTATTTCACATTTCATTTTTTCTTATAAATGGCTTTATACAAACAGGTTCTCTTCCCTGAGAAAAGTATCTTAATTTTGCTTAGAACTACCTGTACTAGTAGCTTCACCATGTATACGTTGCTGTTTTAAATCAAAGTATACATCTAATACTTCCTTTCCAATTATAGAATTAATTCCATTTTTATCATCATGAAGCCATGGAACTACTACGGAAAATGCTACTTCTGGATTATCATATGGAGCATATCCAACTAACGTTAAGTTGTAGCATTCCATACGTTCTCCTTTTGCATTTCTACCAATCGGGTCATCTCCACCATATACAGTTTGGGCTGTTCCTGTCTTTCCTGCTGGTTTATATGGCGCGTTTTTGAAATATTTCACGCCAGTTCCATCACCTTCTTGGAATACCCATCTAAACCCTTCTTTTATCCGATCAATATGTTCTTTCTTCATATCAATTCGATTTAATACGACAGGCTCTATGGAACGTATAACTTTGCCAACCTCTTCTTTTATTGATTGTTCTCGTATTTCTTGTACAATTTGAGGTTGCATTCTATAACCACCATTCGCAATCGTTGAAATATATTGCGCTAATTGCAACGGCGTATACGTATCATACTGACCGATAGAAAAATCTAGTAAAAAACCAGGTTGACTATCTACTTTTCTCGTTTGTCCAATTATTTCATTCGGTAAATCAATACCTGTTGGGACACCTAAACCAAATTGCTTGAAATAATAGCGCATCGTATCAAATGCTCCTTGTTTAATATCCAATGAGCCATTTGGTACGTAATTAACTCCCGCAATTTTTAAAGCTGTTTGGAACATGTATACATTCGAAGATACTTGTAAAGCCCGTAAATCATTAATATTACCAAATCCGGATACATTCCACGATTTCTTAGCTTGTGTACCTTTAAATTTCATCGGCGCGTCATAAAATTGATCTCCTGGATGTATTGCCCCTGTCTCATATCCAGTTAATAAAGTAGCACCTTTTACAGCTGACCCTAGCTCATACGAAGTTGTCATGTTACCTAATGCCAAATCCTCAACCTCTATTCTTCCTTCTTTTTCTACAATCTTTTTGCCTGCCATTGATAAAATTTGTCCGTTATTTGGATTCGTCATGACAACAAAAGCTCGATCGAGCAGTGGCTCTGAACTCTTAAAAGCTCTCAAGTTTTTCTCTATACTTTCTTCCACTTTCTTTTGTAATTCCATATCAATCGTTAATGTTAAACTATTACCACTTTTTCCTTTAGAGATTATTTCTGTGCTAACAATGTTTCCTGATTTATCAGTAATATTTTTCACTTCTTCTTTTGTGCCGTGTAATACATCTTCATATCGTTGTTCAATATAACTTTTTCCAACACGATCATTACGGTTATATCCACGTACTAAATAAGAATCTAAATTTTCTTTCGGTAATCCTTCTTCACTACTCGTAATATTTCCTAATACAGAACGAAATAAATTACCATTTACATAATTACGTTCCCAATCAACAGTTGCATCTACTCCTGGAAAATTCGCAAGGTTTTCACTTATCCGCGCATACTCTTCATCTGTTACATCTTTTTTAATAATTTGTGGTGTTAGTTGATAACCTGAACTCATTTTACTTTTAATAGCTAACACCTTTAAATCTTGTGCTGTTAATTCTGCTAATTCTACCTCTGTAACACGACCTCGTCTTAAGTCTTCTATTTTTTTATCTAACTCTTTTCCCTCTATACCCTTTTCTTTAAACTTTTCTATATCTTTCTTAGTAATCTTTGTCTCCGCACGTTTCAAATTCAACTGCATCCAAAAATCTTTTTTATCGATATCTGTTAATTTATTTATATCTTGTTCAGGCATTTCAAGTACTTTCGCCAAGTCTTTTGCTGTTTTTAAAATATCTTCACTCGTAATTCCCTTCACCCTTGTATACGTAATTGTGCGAAGAGATTTATTATTAACAACTGTTTTCCCTTCTCGATCTAAAATTTGTCCACGTGGAACTGGAATACTAGTTATTGCATTTTGACTACTTTCCACTTGGTTCTTATAAGCCTCTCCCTCAACGATTTGTACCTTTCCTAGCTGCATAATAATAGCTGAGAATAGTACAAATATACAAAGGAACATTATATTTAATCGAATAGATATATATGTCTTCTGCTTCTTGCCTTTTTGTTCTTTCATAAATCCTCCATTTAATCCTTTCAGGAATTGCTACAAATACTAAAAGCATTCCTTATATATTAGATACCGATAATCGGTTATAAATATCGCCTCATTTTTTTGCTTAATCCTTGTAAGCATCCATTCCTTTTCGTTTAACTATGGAATTAATAACTCTCCCTTCTTGTTTACTCTCTATTTTTTGCCACTTGCATTAGAAGTGCTAAACTGTATAATGACTCTTATTAAACTTACATATAGACGTGCTAGTAATTTTTCATGCTAATTATTCCTTTCTTCATGCTGTAATACTTAATAGACAACCTAAACAATACAGTTGTTCCACATTTACAAAAAAAATAATTAAATATAAGATGAAGTAGGCTACATAAGGGAGGGTTATATGTTACATACAAAAAGATGGAGATTATTTGCGGTTCTTTCTATTGTAGGTTTGATTTTACTAATTTTATTAAAAATCAACTTCATTTCAATTACTATCGCAACTTCTTCAGCTGAAAGAGGAAAGATTTTTGATCAAAATGGTGCAATACTAGCTACAAATAAGAAAGTTAAGTCTCTATATTGCACTTCTAATGATGAAAAGCTATCGAAACAAGATACATCAAGCACATTAGCTTTTTTTAATCAATTTTCAAGCGAGTTTCAACATGATATTTCTACAGAGAACATAAAATCTCAATTACAACAATCTTGTAAAAAGCAGACTATGAATGATATACCGTTATACTCTGATATAACTGAGAATGAACTTGCATTCATAAACAAAAACAAACCCAATAATGTAATAATTAAAGATGAATGGATTCGATATTATCCTAAACACGAAATTGGTTCACAAGTAATTGGGTATGTAGAAAATGACCTTAATTCAAAGCATATGGCTGTTGGAAAAAGCGGGATTGAGCTGCAATATGAAAATGATTTAAAAGGAAAACCAGGTAAAACTCTTATTTTTAAATTGAATAATAAAAAGTTCTTATGGAACATTCAAAAAGTACAAAAAGGAAAAGATGTACGGCTAGCTTTAGACTCTGAGTTGCAGCAAAAGGCAGAAGAAGCATTAAGATCGCAAATTAAGAAAACACCTGATGCTAAAGCTGGTTATGCTGTAGTGAGCGATGCAAAAACTGGCGCGATTTTAACTATGGTCAACTCGACAGTTTTTGATCCAAATATATTAAATACACATGTATCTTCTAGAAAAGAAAATATTAAATCTCTTTCGCAAAATAAAGCGATTCAAAAATTAAAGTATGGTGAATCTTATGTAAATATGGCTTCTACTATAAAACCACTTACTATTTTAATTGGATTAAACGAAAAACTTTTTCAACCCGAAGATACTTATTTAGATAAAGGTACTTTTCAGTATGATAATCAAAATAACATTACGAATGCACCTGGAACACCAACAGGTGAGATTACACCGAGGCAGGCTATCATTAATTCATCTAACACATTTATGACAGCAAAAGTAGCTCTGCCCTTATTCAACCAAAATAATGGAAATATAGAAAAAGTGGCACATATATGGACAGATTATTTAATGCAATTCGGCCTACGTTCTAAAACCGGGATTGATTTGCCCTTTGAAGAAGACGGACAATATGAATTCCATCCATCTAATAAATTTGAAAATGGGATTTCTGCTTTATTAAATGCCTCTTGGGGAGGAAATGAAGTGCATACTCCTCTTCAACTCGCTCAATATGCAGCAACATTGGCAAGTAAAGGTGATAAATATAAACCTCAAATCGTAAGTGCGATTATTGGTCAAGATGGTAAGGAAACCAAAAAGTTTAAAACCATTTTAGAAAGTTCAAATCGTTACCCGATGAACTTTTGGCGTGTCGTGCAAGGTGGAATGAGTCAAAATATAGAGGAAATTAAAAAGTTGCCCTTTGACGTCGCAGGTAAAACAGGTATTACAGGTTTTCCAAATGAGCAAGAAAGAATGATAAATCATTCTCTTTTCATTGCATATGCTCCTACTGAAGATCCACAAATTGCTATTTCTGTCGTTATTCCTGGCAGTAATTCCGAAAAAAACATTGCCGCTCTCGTTACATCAGAAATTTTAGAGTACTGGAATACTCTTCAAAAAGAGAATAAAAACAAAGAGGAAGGTTCATTAAAGTGAACCTTCCTCTTTTACCATATAGAATCTATATTTATTATTTTCCATATACCTTCATTATTCTTTTCGAACATAAATGAATATTTAATATCAGTTAAAATGTACTCTTTCTGTACATATCCAGTATTACCGTTAATTGTCGATATTTTTATATATCCATCATTCTGCACTTTTTCTGGAATCCAAGCTTTTACCATTTCATTAGATACTTCATATAAAACTTGTGATTCTCGCTTTGGTTCTGCTAAAATTTTTGTTTTATTTCCAGTAACAGTTGCATATATAAAATGTGCTTGCTTTGGTTGGTTACTTTCCGTCAATCCACTTGGTACTTTATATACTTGCTTTGTATCATTTCCAAACTCTCCCCCCATTGTAAGGGCGACTTGCAACTCATGAAAAATATCTTCATCAAACTTCAGTTCATCCTTCTTATAACTCTTCCCTTTAAATAGAACTTCATCATTTAACGCTTTGTACAGGTCATTTTCATTTTTTGAGTTCGTACTTTGATATAGTTCATTCATAAATTGTTTTAATGATGGATCTTGAGCAGACTCATCTTTTGTTTTAGGCTTAATTTGAGTACTACTTTGTACTGGTGATTTATTATCATCAAGCCAAGGTTGTTGAACAATGAAAAATAACATTGTACAAACTAAAACAACTACAATAGGTAATGCTTTTTTACGAAATGGTCTTTTATGTTTTACAAAATCCACTTCATTATTTTCGTATATAGACTGCTTTATTTTAGAAATAAATTCTTCTTCATCTTTACGATTCTCCATTGGGCCTTTTTTTATTTTTCTATACCAGTCAGGATTTTGTTTATTGTTCATCACTACTACCCTCCCCTATTAATTTTGAAACCTTACTTCTCGCTCTACTTAATCTCGATTTTACAGTTCCAATGGATACTCCTAATGTTTCAGCCATTTCTTCATATGATAATTCATATTTTGCGTCCAATATAATTATTTCACGGTGCTTTTTAGGTAGTTTTAATACAACCTTCCACACCTCATTCATCTCTTCTTGGTTAAAAAATTCTTGTTCTGCTGACAGGGATTGCTTATCGTCACTAAAAAATCCTATTAAAGATATCCTTTTAAAATAGGAGGATTTCAAATAGTTTATTGCCGTATTTCTTGTGATTTTTAAAATCCACGTTTTAATAGATGACTCCTTTCGAAATGAATTCCAATTTTTAAACACCTTTATAAATACATCTTGCGTGATATCATCTGATAAGTGTGGATCTTTCGTAATAATAAATGAATAATTCCATACATCTTGCCAATAGTCTTTTATAACATAGTCCAGCTCATCATGATTACACTTTTCAATAAACGTCTGTTCCATTTCCACACCTCAAACTTATTTGAATAAACATAAAAACTGCCCTCACTTTTATTATGGTTTCAATATATAGACAAGATACAAGTTTCATTTGTTCCATTGTTTATCTTTTTTCAAGCAGAATAATACTACTAAAAAACAAGTAAAGCATACAATGATAAAATTCTACTCATGAAAATCTGTTTTTTGAATTTAACGTAACACTCCACTTGTCCATTTCAACTTGCTATACTCTTCTATTTACCATTAGCAATGCCAACTTTTCAGAAATGAAAATAAAGGTAAGGCATCAATTTTCTAGAGTCGCAGCAAAAAAGCATTCTCGATTAGAAAGAATGCTTTTTTGAAATTTAATTGCTCTATATTCCCCCCAATTTATACCTTTGAGTTAAGTAAACATATAATAAATGTAGTGAAAAAATTCACCTTATAATTAAGTGTTATTTCTGAAATACATGTTTTACTTTTTCACCTGGAACATTACTTCCTCCTCTTCCTTTTACATCTTCAATCATCATGGTAACAATCATGTCTGGCGCATTTGCATCGAAAGCTGCGAACCATCCCAGTTCTTTTCCTTCTGCTTCTTTCGACTCTTTCAGTTCTGCTGTACCAGTTTTACCAGCAAGCGTTACACCATCAACCTTTGCAATTCTCCCTGCGCCATCAGGGTCATTAATGACTTTGATTAATGCACTCTTTAATATGTCTTGATTCTTTTTAGAAACCACATTTTCTTTCCAATTCCCCGCTACTTTTGCTTCTTTTAAAAGATGTGGCGGCGGAATATTCCCTTCATTCACAATCGGTGCATATGTTAATGCTAAATGAAGTGGTGTCATTAATACTTGTCCTTGTCCATAGCCTGTGTCTGCTAGTTGGATATCGTTTCTTATCCCATCTCTTGCAATGATTGAAATAGGAAATTCGTATTCGATTGGTAATTTTTCATGAAAACCGTATTTCTTCAGTTCATTTACATACTGATTTTTTCCTATTTTCAAAGCTTGTTGAGCAAAATAAATATTATCAGAGTACTTCATTGCCTTATCAAAATCAATTGGACTTGCATCCTTCACACGCGTTACATAGTAATTTCCCCAAGATGAATCTTTTGTCCACTTCAATCCTTGAATTTTAAATTCTTCCTTCGGATTTATTGTGTTTGTTTCCAAACCAATTGCACCTGTGATCGTTTTAAATACGGAACCTGGTACAATTGCTTGTGTAAAGCGATTCGTCATTGGTAGTTTCGAGTCGTTACTCCATGCTTCTCGTTGGGCTTTCGATGCTCCTCTAACTATTATATTTGGATTATAAGCAGGGCTACTTACAAGTGCGATTGTTTCACCTGTTTTAGGATTGACCGCTGCACTAGACCCTGCTTCAGTTTTCATCTCATTAAAGATTTTTTCTTGAATTGCAGCATCAATTGTTAACGTAACATTTTCTCCTTCTTTTGCTTCTTTTTTTGCTACGTTTTTAATCTCTTTCCCCTTCTCATCTTCTATAAATACGCGTCCACCCTTTTCACCACGCAATTTATTTTCTAACACTTTCTCTAAACCAGTCTTACCTACTAAATCATCTGCTTGATAACCTTGTTTTTGAAGTGATTTTAACTCCTCCGCATTCACATTTCCTATATATCCAGTTAAGTGTGCCGCTGCTTCACCTAATGGATACGTACGAATATTTACTGGGCGAGATGAAACTCCTTCTAATTCAATATAATCATTCTGTCTGGTTCCCTCTTTTAAAATACCAATTGGTACAAAGGAGTCTGGTTTTATCCATTTTGCTGTGAGTTTTTGTTCGACCTCTTCTGTAGACATATCAAGTAATTGTGCTACTATTTCTTTCGTTTGCGCTGCTGTTTCGCCTAGTTTCTCTGGAATAATTCCAACCTCAGTTGCTTTACCATTCGTTGCAAGCCCTTTTCCATTTCGATCATATATTTCTCCGCGTTTTCCTTGCTCTATTTGCATACGTACTTTGTAATCTTTTTTCATACCTGGGAAGATGAAGTCTGGCGTCCAATCTATTTTCCAAGACTCTTTATCTTTCACAAGTTTTGCTTCATGGATGAATGAAACTGGTCCTACATCCGTATCCATCTTAACTTCAAAAAGAAAAAGCTCTTTATCTTTCGTATTCTCTCCTTTCATTTTAACTTTTAAATTATTAGCTCCAATCCCCTCATAGATTTTTTGATATTTTTCTGTGAATTCTTTTTTAGAAATCGATTTTTTGGCACGATCTGATAAATGATCATACATATTTGCAAACTTTTTATCATTCCATAAATTAATATATTCTTCAAATGCTTGTTTTGGCGGTTCGTTTTTATTACATCCTACCAACATAACTGCGAAACAAATGAAAAACAGCATCCATAATTTTTTCAATTCAATCTTCTCCCTTAATTAAAAATCATTATTCCTTTCTTAATTTATTACATAAAAAATGTTTCAACGCTTAATAGACATTGTAAGTAATGACATTGTTCCATATTTACAAAAAAATTAATATCTATGTTCATTTTAATACAAAAAAGCAGGCATAAATATATGCCTGCCTTCCGTTCCCAAAATCAATTACACCTAAAACAACTTGTGGTTAACCAAATCCAGATACTCTTCTACACCCTATTTTTTACTTTTCTAAAATAATTCCCGCTATTTCATTAGCATATTTTTTAGAGTCAAATCCATCATAGTTACTTAGTACTACAACAGTCAAATATTCTTTTGGAAACCGCATGAAGTATGAACGATAACCTGCCCAGCTACCTGAATGTTCCAAGTATCGACAGTTAAAACCTTCTGCAAGCCTTAGCCCAAAAGCATAATCTTCATTGTCAATAATTGTTTCCCCAGTTGGAGAAATTTCCGGACCTATTTCGCTCATTCTTTTAACAAGTTCTTTTCCGCCAACGGTACCCGTAGTTAAATTTTCTCCCCACTTTACCAGGTCTTCGACTGTTGCATGAACTGCCCCATCACCTGTATGTTCCCAAGGGCTTTCATAGACCATATATGCTCCTTGTTCATTCTTTGAATACCCCCTAGCAATTGATATAGTAGTTGGGTAGCAATCTACAATTGTTGTGTCTTTCATATTTAAAGAATCAAAAATACGTTCTTTTGCAAACTGACGTAAAGACTTCCCGCTTACCTTCTCTACCACCAATGACAATAAAAAATATCCTGTATTGCTATACTCAAATTTTGTGCCAACAGGGAACCTTGCAATTTGATGACCATTAAGGTGTTTTAGCGATTGTTCCACAGTTAATATATCAGTAAATTTAATATTTTCTGCTTGAGCCAATTCCATATAATCAACTAGTCCGCCAGTATGATGAATTAGATGCCTCAATGTTACTGGTTCAGCATATGTTCCTATAGAAGGGACAAACTTTACAATTGAATCATCTAAACTCAATCTTCCCTCTTGTTCTAAGAGTAATATAGAAAACGCTGTAAATTGTTTAGAAACTGAGGCGATATTAAAAACGCTCTTTGTGGTTATCGGTAGATTTTCCTCTATAGAAGCTAAGCCAACTGCACCTTTATACGTTACTCCGCTATCAAAACTGGCCATATATACAAAGCCAGGAACTTTTGGTGAAAACTTTTTTAATAATTGTTTAATCAATGTATGCGTCTTTTCATTATATGTATTATTCACCTCAATCACATCCCCTTCCCTTTAAATAATTAGAAATATATTATCCTGTTATCTTTTTCAATTACACATCTTACTTCAACTCAAAACAACATATTTTATATTTGACTACAATCAAGCACCTTCACACTGATTTCTTTAGTTTCTAAATTCTTCTCTTTATAGAGAGCTTTAATTTAGTGAGTACTATTATCCCCGAATTTACGAAATTCCCTCTTTCAATTCTAAAATTACTCATGGCAACTTAATAGATATTTTCTAAATTGGGTCAATAACATTTAAATCAAAGATGTTATTGACCCAAATACCTATTTTATTTTTAGATTTAGAACCGATGTACTAACAAATATGAAAACTATTTACCAGTCCTTTGTAAAGATAGGTTTCAATAAGACATTCATCTACCTTAAACCTTGTTTCAAATTTAGTTATAGTCTACAAATTTTATAGTCTTCGTCTATAGTGTTTTACTTTTTCGATATGAGAATTCAAATAACCTTTTTAAACAACTTTTTTCACAAAAAAGCAGAGGCGTTCCAAATCTTTATTTTTCATTGTAGTTTCAAATGTGGGATTGGGTAGTGATGTCCTGCATCATCTGTAAGTTCCCCATTAACTTCAGCTAACTAGTTCAAGTGGGAGAGTCATGAAAGTAATCCTATATCTTTTGCCTTTTGTACTGCTTCTTCTCGATTTTTAACTCCTAGCTTCTCATAGAGATTGGAGGCGTAATTTCTTACTGTTCCGTTTGACAAGTAAAGTGTCGAAGCTATTGTTTTATAACGGCTTCCTTGTGATAATAGTTTCAAAATCTCTAATTCTCGTTTCGTCAATCCATACTCTATTCCAGCTGATCGTGATTCAAATAATCCTGTTTCTTCATTTTCTTCCCACATCCTATGGAACAAGTCATGAGTAATCATCGTGCCTCCTCGATAGACTAGACGAATTGATTCAGCTAGTTCACGCAAATCTATGGATTTCAGTACATATCCATCCGCACCATTTCGTATGATTTCTTTGGCCCTTTCTGTATTCTGGAAGGTTGACAGAATGAGTACACGAATGTCCGGCCATTTTTTCTTAATCATTTTAGTTGCATGAATCCCATCCAGATTTGGCATCTCTAAATCCATTAATACTACATCTGGTTTTAGTCTCCCGCACAATTCCAAAGCCTGTTCTCCATCTTCAGCCATTCCCACTACTTGTAAATCCTCCAGCCCACTCAAAATTGTATGAAGACTTTCTCGGATAAAAGAATGATCATCGACAATACACAGACGAATTTGTTTATTAGAAAGTTGTACTTGTTTCGGTAAAACACATGAAATTAATGTCCCTTCCCCTTTTTTGGAATAAACAATGACTCTTCCTTGTGACTGACTTACACGCTCTTTCATTGCAGTTAATCCAAAGCCATCCTTCCACTCTTCTACCCCACAGCCATTATCCTGTACATCCAATCTTATCTGTTGTGGTTCAAAATGAAGTGACACAATGATTTCTGTGGAATGCCCATGGCGAACAGCATTTGTTAGTGATTCCTGCAAGCTCCGATATAGTGTCATTTTTGATTGTTTGGAGACTATATACTCTTCCCCTATTATTCGAGTACGTACATTTACTTTTGCATGTTTCTTAAATTCCTCTGTCAATTGTTGTAGTGTGGTAGCTAAGGGAAGCGACTCTTGTGATAAATCTAATTGGTGTAAATACAGTCTTACTTCTTCCATACTGTTACGGGCCAATTGTAATAATGAATCTAGCTGCTGCTCTCCTTCTTTAGACTTTAATTCCATACGCAATGTTTCCATCCCCATAATAATTGAAGTATAGGAATGTCCCATCGTATCGTGTAAGTCTTTTGAGAGCCTATCACGTTCCTCCAGTAATGTAATC
This sequence comes from Bacillus sp. BF2-3, assembly GCF_008368795.1. Lineage (NCBI taxonomy): Bacteria > Bacillati > Bacillota > Bacilli > Caryophanales > Bacillaceae > Bacillus > Bacillus sp. BF2-3. Next base: position 2,164 of record NZ_QOSA01000054.1, on the reverse strand, counting down.
CGCTCAACTTGGGATACGTACTGTTCCAATACATGTTTCTGGTTCCGAATAATTTCACTTTGACGGTAATTAATAGCCAGTAAACGAAAGAAAGAGCCCATAGCAAAAGCTAAACTGAGTTGTAGGATGATTACCCATAAATCTGTTACTTTGGAAAATATCGCAATAAGCAACGGGAACAAAATAATTGTAATAGGACCCGACCAGCGGTAAGATTTATGAACGCTATTTGCCGCAATCATAAAAGTTGGCATTAAAAAAGCAAGATACGCTAACGGAAATAATAAAGTTAAATAGAAACAAACTCCGCCAAATAATATTATTTCAGTAAATAAATAATAGCGATAACTGAACATTAAACAAATCCAAGGTACTGAAAATGAAACGACTTCCCAAAGGATTATGATCCAAAGTGGTACTGTTAAATGATCTTGTTGGTGGATAGTCGTTGATATTAATGATAGCCAAACAATAAAGCGTATACAAAGCAAGGCCCAATCATACCAAAACCATAGTTTTAAAGTCTTAAACAAATTATCACTCCTTTATAGCTTTAAACATGAAACGCGTGTACATTCCAATAATTCGAACTAAGTCGTTTCCAATAAGATTATGTATCCAGATGAGAATGAAACCAACAATCATGACAAAAATTGCCACCTCCAATGAATTCACTGCAATGCCCAATAAGTATATATTAAAATATTGAAAAAGTAAGGGGGTAACGATACATACTAGTGGCATTACATACAGTAAAACAGCACATATAAGACTCATTATTCCGACAAAAAATTTCTGCATGAGCCAAAAAATAGCCCTCCAGTTGCTATTATTGAGGATTGTATCTATCGCTTTAATCCATTTATCTCCTTCCTCTTTTTTTCTTGGTTCGAATAAATCTATTGATATATCTGTATAAATCTTCGTTTGAATGCGCTCATACTGAACAAACGTGTGAGTTGTTTGCAGCACCCACGCCAACAAGGGAATACCCAAAAAGATAATCGTCATTACTAATGCAAATGTAATGCTGACTAGATAGAAACAAAAGTAAAAAAAGCCGGATACAAAGGTAAATAATAAGAAATAAAAATCTTGCAAAGTTTTTTGAGCTAATGCTTTCGTCATTAATATCTCTCCTCCTCATTCATTGCTAATGTGTTAAAAACTACTTTTTTAATCCTAAGTATTTTTCTGTCACATACTTTAGTGTCAAAATGTCACGGTTTGTATGACATAACTATCAATACAGCCTTATTTACTCAATTTTTGTTGTTCTTTATAAACATGACAGAAGTTCACTATCGACTATGACTCGCCGCTTGTTATACTCTGTTCATACGCTAATTCTTTATGTTAAAGATAAGATTGTGTTCCCGATCTTATCTTTTTTCTTTGAAAATTTTTTGGTACAAAAAAGGAATCCTTATAATAAGGATTCCTAAAAGAAACGACGTACCCTAATCAATTTCTTGATTTAGTCCATCACACGTATAAAGTAAACTTTAATCAGCCCTCACCAATCAGTTTTTTACGGGCAACCCACCCAACCTAACTTCTTTGTTTTCGCTACATTTTGAGGTTGAGCTCTTATTGTCCGTTAATGTGGGATAAATTCCTTAGTTCCTCATTTTATCTACTTAGGGATAATTTTATTTTGTTAACTTAATGATACTGTGCTTCTATCCCACATCGTCTCTAATTTAAAAACATTTATTCCATCTAATAATCCTTTAATGAAATAACCTAACTGACATTTCTAAACAACTCTATTGACACTTAACACTATCATAAATACTACACTTCGTTGAGCCACATTATTACAAATTTATTGATGTAGTTGAGATGGACTCACTTTTTGAATTTGAACAAGTATATCAAACGCTTTACCTAATGATATATTAACAGTTTTTGGTATATCAGGCCCTTCGGTAGTTATTCCAGCGAAAATTGGATGTTGTTCGTTTAACCAAGTTTTTGTCACGCCGTTTGCCTTACGTAAATCAATAAAAAATTGATCTTTTTTAACTTGTCCAAAGATGTAGTTATAACTGTTTGGATCATCCGATTTTAATGTTCCATAGGGGCCAAATTCACCATTGCTATTCTTCACATTGTATTGTCCTTCATAAACTGACGTTCCAATAGATACGTACCGTTTTCC